>CAYRTF010000145.1:0-4425 GCA_964427165.1 uncultured Actinomycetota bacterium
CTGAAAAGACATGGAGTCTCTATCATTTATATCTCACACCGCCTGGAGGAAGCATTTGAATTATCTGACAGGATCACAGTACTAAGAGATGGAAAGAGGATTGGAACCAAAATTACCAAAGAGACAAATGAAGAAGAAATAGTCTCGATGATGGTCGGCAAAATAGTCAAAGAATACTTTGCTGAGAAGAAAGCAAAAACGGATGGGAAAGAAGTGGTCCTGGAAGTAAAAGACTACAATATTGCAGATAATGTATATGATGTAAATTTTAAATTACACAGGGGAGAGATTTTAGGTTTTGCAGGAGTATTGGGATCCGGAATACATCCTCTATTGAGATCGATCTACGGTATCTCTCCGCGGACAAGCGGAGAGATATATTTTAAAAATAAAAAAGTAGATATTAAAAATTCCCGGAGTGCAATAAACCTTGGCATTGGATATGTGACAGAGGACCGGAAAAATGAAGGACTTTTATATGATATGTCTGTCCTCCATAATCTCACCATAATAATCATTAAAACACTAACATTTTTAAAAGGATTATTTATACGGTCACAAAGCGAAAGAAAAGCTTTTAATAATATAAGCAAGGTCCTTGATATAAAATTTGCAAGCCTTTATCAGAGGATCGTCTATCTTAGCGGCGGCAATCAGCAAAAGGTTATCATAGGCAGGACTCTTGTAAGTGATGCCAGGGTACTGATCCTTCTTGAGCCAACCAGGGGAATTGATGTAGGGGCAAAAGCAGAGATCCATAGGATAATGATCGATCTGGCAAAGAAGGGTATTTCTATTATCTTATCCTCATCAGAACTTCCTGAGCTGGTCAACCTGACTGATAGGACACTGGTGTTCTATAAGGGCAAAATAAATGCGGAGTTTAATAGGGAAAATATGGATGAGGAGAAACTGGTAGCGGCACAGATAGGCCAGCATATTAATAATTGATGGATCAGGATAGATAGAGAAAATGGTAAGATTTTTAAAATTATATGAGAAGATAGGAATATTTATACTGATCATCCTGGGTAGTGTCTTTCTTACTATAGCAACTCCTAATTTCCTGAGGGCCGATACAATCTTTTCAATAATAACTCAGGGGACTTATGGAGGTATTGTTGCTTTTGGAATGGTCCTGGCTATAACAAGCGGAGGTTTTGATCTTTCAGTAGATGCCGTTGTGGCGCTTACCAGTGTAACTTTAGCCATGACCATTCCGAATCTCGGGGTCCCATTGGCAATTATAGTATCAATTCTTTTCAGCTGTGTAGTAGGATTTCTTAATGGAGTGTTGATCACAAAATTTGGAGTAAATCCCCTGATAACCACGTTATCCATGGCCACGATTGTAAGGGGGGTGGCTTTTTTAATAACAAGGGGGAGACAGATACCGATAAGCCAGAGCGGGTTTGTGGGTATAGGTACCGGAAAGTTATTAGGAGTTCCAATCCCCATAATAATAATGGTAGTTGTCTTTATTGCATTCTACCTAATGCTCTATCAGACTTCCCTGGGGAGGTATATCAGCGCAGTAGGGTCTAATGAAGGTGCAGCATTGATCTCTGGTTTAAATGTTACATTTATAAAAATAATGGTATATGTGCTTGTTGCCTTTACTGCCAGCATTGTGGGAGTTATAAGGACATCGCAGGCACTGATAGGAATTCCCAGCATGGCTCCCGGATTTACATTGACGGTTTTGACTATTACGATTTTAGGCGGGACAAGCCTGTCAGGTGGAAGGGGTAATCTGGTAGGAGCTGTTTTTGCCGGGATATTCATCTCTATGATCTATTATGGCCTGAATCTGCTGGGTGTTGAATATTTCTACCAGATGCTTGCAGTGGGATTAGTACTGATATTCGCACTTTTTATTGACGGGCTCAGGGGAAGATACCTGGAGGTTGCCAAGATCAAGGGAATAAAAATATAGAAGAGGACTATAAATGGACGACGAAAGATCCAGAAATATAAAGCATAAGGCAGGAGCATTATGGGGTAGTTTTGGGCTGCCCTTCATTTTCATTATTGTTCTTGTATTTTTTTCAATACAGTCACCAATTTTTGCATCCTGGAGAAATCTGCTCAGTACACTGGGATTTTCATCTTATGTAGCCATTGCTGCAATTGGAATGACCTTTATTATAATGACCGGTAATTTTGATATTTCCATAGGCTCCATGCTTGCCCTGGTCGCTGTGCTGGGCTCTTCTTTTATTCCAAGGATCGGGGGAGTGCTTGGAGTTCTCTCAACACTTATTATAGCAACCCTTCTGGGTCTTATGAATGGACTGTTTGTAACAAAACTCCGCATACCTGCATTTATTACAACTCTTGGAATGTTATTTATTTTCAGGGCGCTGGCGTATATTTATACTAATAATTATCCTGTTTATATAGATAATAAGTTCTGGCTCTTTATCGGCAATGGCAAGATATTCAAGATCCCTCTCCCGATATTTATAACAGCAGTTTGTTATATTGCAGCCTATCTGGTCCTCAGGAGATCACCTCTGGGCAGGTATGTTGTAGCAGTCGGCACCAATTCAAGGGCTGCTGAGCTTTCAGGAATAAATGTAGATAATATAAGAATGTTTGCATTTGCTTTTTCAGGATTTTTTGTTGGGATCGCAGCGGTCATAAATTCAGCAAATATGGGTGCGGCCAATCCGGGTCTTCTGGGCCAGAATTATGAATTTCAGGTAATAACAGCAGTGGTCCTGGGGGGGAACCCTCCTTGGCGGGGGTAATGGCAGCCTCGGCGGAGCACTGGTAGCAGCAATGATAATAACATTTCTTGGAAATGGTATGGGACTGCTGCAGGTCGGCTCTTACTGGCAATTAGTAGTTACCGGAATGGTAATGATAATTGCTGTTTCGCTTAATAAATTAAAATTTTATTTATTGGGTCAGGGAGAGTTATAGATTTTATTATTATATAAAGATTTTTATTATCTTTCCAGGGGGTGCATTAAAATGAAAAAATTATAAGGTTTGTTTACAAAAAGATGATGATCATCTACTTGAGCAAATCTAATGGACGCTTTACAAAAAACATGCTTAGAAGGAGGTATGAAATGAAAAGGACATTATTGTGGATTGTGGTTGTAGTGATGAGTTTGTCAATGATAGCGATGGTAGGACTTTCTGGTTGTAAAGAAGATACAGCAGCAGGAGGAGATTCAACAGCAGAACTAAAAAAAGCTGAAGACATAACCATAGGTTTTTCATTATGGACCATGCAGTTTACTTTTTTCCAGAATGTTGAAAAAGGTGTAAGGGATGCCTGTGAAGATCTTGGCTTTGAATATGTAATGATCGACCAGAACAGTGATGCTACAAAAATGGTTCAGGACTTAAATACATTGATAGACCAGGGAGTAGACGGGATAGTATCCACACCTGTAGATCCTGGCGCAATAGGCCCATCTGTTCAAGCAGCTAGAGATGCAGGTATTCCATTTGTTTGTGCTGATATAGGTAAATCAGGTCCGGTAAATGCTCTACTCATCTCTGACAACTTTAATGGAGGGGAACTGGCTGCAGAATACATTGATAGTATACTGGGCGACAACACCAAAAAACTCGGCCTGGGTAATTGTCTTCCTCAATGGACCTATGCAAGACAGAGAGGTGAAGGGTTCCTGGCAAAAGCTATGGAACTTGGCTATGAGGTTGCTTCCAATATCATAGTCCAGACTCCCAGTGCTGAAGGCGGATATGATACTTGTCAGCAGATCCTATCAGCAGTTCCTGATGTAGCCGGTTTATTCTTTGTAAGCGGCCGTGAAGCAGTAGGTGCCGCTAATGCTGCCGCAGCTGCAGGCAAGGATATAGTGGTAGTCGGATATAACGGAGATCCGGAAGAATTCCAGGCAATAAAAGACGGCGTGCTTGATGCTACCATACTTCAAGAGCCATATTATATTGGTTATAAATCAGTAGAACTGCTGGCAGAGATCCTGATGGAAGGTGCATCATACGAGAATGCAGAGGTTAATGTTCCCGTAAAGCTGGTCACTCCTGATAATTATATGGATATTGCAGATGATATTCTTGAAAAAACAGGAAACTCAGCATTTCCAGAGTAGCAGATTTTAGGAAATAAATATTTACGGTAGTTCTACTGTCTACAACTGAGAAAGCACGACAACGGGGTCTGGCATAATGTTGGATCCCGTTGTTAATGCAATTGATGATGTAATCAGTTTCTGGTGAAAAGTTTATTTTTTTCTATAACCACAGATCACTCCAAAAATATTTCCTCCAAGACCAAATATTTATATTTTATGGTGGCGCTCAGCTAGTAACTGGTAATATTTTAAGCTCTTATGATTAAACTCCTGATGTTTGTCAACGTTTAGCAGATGTCAACGTTCAGCGATTATGTCACCTAAAAGTATATAGTTTTGTTCAGCGAAA
>CAYRTF010000146.1:0-4398 GCA_964427165.1 uncultured Actinomycetota bacterium
AGTCTTACACATCTCTGCATGTAGATTATAAAAATTTTCATTCTTCAAATTTTCCTCCTGCCGCCTATATCTTCATTAAAACTTATTCTCAGCTGCTTACCGGAAGTTTTTTCCAGATTTTTTCAGTAGCTTTCCGGTAATCTTTTTTATCTGTTATTTCCCTGCCAATGATCACATAGCTGTGGTATTGCTTTACTATCTCGCATGCCTTTACAAGGTCATTACAAGATTCTATGCCCACTCCCGTAAGAAAGAGGACAGGGTTGTTTACCATATTACCGAGCCTGTGGCAGTAGATCCTCATGCGGTCCAGGCGGGTACAGGGTATGACGAAATGTTTTGCGCCGAAATTTGCCCCGTCAACATACATCTTCTGGGGGGCGGCATTATCTATATAACCGCCTTCTTCTTCTGTATATCCCTTGTGTACCATATCGCCGCCGACTATAGGGAAGATGCCAAGATCCATGCACCTGTGGATTGCGGCTTCCAGCGAGGCCACTCCTCCATGAGGAAATATGATCAAACCGTCTACACCAGCATCTTTTAAAATTTCCAGAAAGCTGCCTCCGCTAAACACAGGATCGTCTGAGCCGAATTTCTGGTGGTCATAAATAACAGGGAGATTGGTATATTTCTTTATTGTGGCAACAATATCCCTGATCCTGGAGCCGATCGCAAGCTCGGCGCCTACTTTGTATCCGACCACAAAATCCAGGTCATTGGTCGTCTCCACTATTGTTTCCAGTTTATCTATACCGGAGAAGTTGCATTCGATTATTATCCCGTGGTGTAAATTAAAAAAATTCATCTTGCCTCCAGAAAAATAAATCAATAAAAACCTAAATAATTAAAAAAAGTGGTCCAATTAATAAGATGATACTAAATATATTCTAATATTGCAATATAGTTTATATATAATTTAAAAAGGCAAAGAAGTTTTATCAGTTTTTAACTTACGCTATACATCATGCAGCAAGTCTTTTTCGGTCCGCATAGATGGAGCTTGGGGGTGATAAAGTCAGGCAAATACCTATGACTAGTAGTCTATTTTTGTGGTTCCGGAGAATACAAAAAATATCTTTAGCTTGCTTTTTTGGTTTGTTATCATGGTGTGGTGGTTTTCACGGGGCACGTAGATAAAATCTCCGGCACTTACGTTGTGAGTCACTTCATTTATTTTTACACTTCCCTTGCCGGATATTATATATAGAGCCTCATCCACATCATGCTTATGTGTCAGAGAGATCTTTTCCCTGTCAAACTCAGTTATGCCCATATTGAGATTTTCAGTCTTTACCATCCCCCCGGGGCCGAATGCAAACTTTACCCAGCGGTCATCAAATACCTTTTTTTTGATATCTTCTTCATTAAATACCTGTCTCATAAAAACCTTCCCGGGAAATAATATTAATATTTAAGGCTGTCCCTAGCTGCTGACCAGATAATAACCGGCCGGGTTATAGCCGCCCGATACTGTTCCAGTATAAAAAATTTTACAATTATTAATTATTATTTGCTATAATCAATTGCAAAAATTTACCTTTTATAAATAAACAAATAAAGAGGAAGTATGGGAGTTATAGATCTACCAAAATACGAACTTACCAAAGAAGAAAATATCAAGGTCGAAAATATTATTTCTAAATTTACCGGGATCAAGAATGCATTGATACCTGTACTGCAGGAAATACAGGACGATGTAGGCTTTCTTCCTCTTAATGTCCAGAGAAAAGTCGCGGAAGGGCTTGGTGTCCCGGAAAAGGATGTATATGGAGTTGTGACCTTCTATTCATTCTTCACTATGATACCAAGGGGTAAATATAATATAAGGGTATGCATGGGGACGGCTTGTTTTGTGAAGGGCGGAAAGCAGATAGCCGAAAACATCAGTAAGGGACTCCAGATAGAACCCGGACAGACTACGCCGGACAGGAATTTTTCTCTTGAAGTAAACAGATGTGTTGGCGCCTGCGGAATAGCTCCGGTAATAATAATAAATGATAAAGTATATAAAAAAGTGAATCCTGATACTGTAATGGATATTGTCAACTCGCTTGAGTAGCAAGCTGTTGATTTGCCGGATCTTTTATGGTAAATGATTTTAGTAGAAAGATGATGGTTTAATGACACTTAATAATCAGGATAAATAATATGAGTACTAAAACCAAAAAAATAAATACGGGCCGGGATCTTAAGGATAAGACAGAAGATCTTATTAAGGGCGCAGAAGATAAAATAGTCATATCTTTATGCTCAGGGACAGGATGCAAGGCCGCAGGATCGGACGATGTTTTTAAGACGCTGGAAAAGGAAGTGAAAAAATGCCAGCCCGGAATGGACCAGGAAATAGTACTGCGGAGAACTGGCTGCCATGGCTTCTGTGAGAGAGGTCCGCTTATTATATTTTATCCCCATGAAATATGTTATCTGGGAGCCGGAGAGGAAGATATTGCTGAGATAGTCAGTGAGACCCTTGGCGGAAAGACCGTAGAGAGATTATTATATAAGACAGATGATGACAAGCTTGTGAAGAAGGAATTTGATATTCCTTTCTATAAATACCAGAAGAGGGTACTGCTTGAAAACAATTCAAAGATAGACTCAAAAAGCATTGATGACTATATACTTTTTGGAGGCTACAGGGGTCTGTCCAAAGCTTTGTGTGAAATGGATCCCGAAAAGGTCATCAAGGAAGTAAAAGACTCAGGTCTCCGGGGCAGGGGAGGAGGAGGCTTTCCAACAGGTTTAAAATGGGAACTGACCAGGAAAGAGGCTGCCGGCCCCAAGCATATGATAGTAAATGCAGACGAAGGGGATCCGGGAGCATATATGGACAGGAGCATTCTCGAAGGAAGTCCGCACAGTGTTATGGAGGGACTTATAATCGCAGCTTATGCTATCGGGGCAAGCAAAGGATATATATATGTCAGGCAGGAATACCCGCTTGCAGTAGAGAATATAAAGGAAGCAATAAAGAAGGCAAAGGAATATGGATTTCTTGGAAAAAACATACTGGACAGCGGATTTGATTTTGAGATAGAGGTTTACCAGGGCGCTGGAGCTTTTGTCTGCGGAGAAGAGACCGCACTCATAAGGTCAATAGAAGGAAAAAGGGGAATGCCAAAACCCAAACCCCCATTTCCTGCAAATGAAGGTCTTTTTGGAAAACCTACATGCATAAATAATGTGGAGACTTATGCAAATGTCCCGCAGATCATCAATAAAGGCGCAAAAGCATACGCTAGTGTAGGAACAGATACCAGCAAGGGAACGAAAATATTTGCCCTTACCGGCGCGATCAATAATTCCGGTCTTGTCGAAGTTCCTATGGGGATGTCCCTCAGGGATATAGTATTTAAAATAGGAGGCGGGATAAAGGATGGAAAGAAATTCAAGGCTGTACAGCTTGGCGGACCATCCGGAGGCTGTATCCCGGAAAAACATCTTGATGTGGTAGTCGACTATGAAAAGGTCAAGGAAGTCGGGGCGATGATGGGGTCCGGCGGGATGATAGTCCTGGATGAGGACCAGTGCATGGTTGATATTGCCAGGTTCTTTATGGATTTCATACAGGATGAATCATGCGGCCAATGCACACCCTGCAGAGTTGGCACCAGGAGGATGCTTGAGATACTTACAAGGATAACTGAAGGAAAAGGTGAAGAGGGCGATATCGAAAAACTTGAGGAAATGGCCCACATGATAAAGGAGACTTCATTATGCGGACTGGGAAAGACAGCACCAAATCCGGTGCTCAGCACCATAAGATATTTCAGGAATGAATATGAGGAGCACATAGAAACAAAGAAATCCTGCAAGAGATTACATAAAAAAGCAAAGAAGAAAAAGGTGGATAAGTAATGCCGGAGTTTATTGATAAATCTGGAGTTAACAAAACTGATGGAAGTTGTTGTGAAACAGGGGATAGCAGCAGTGACCCGGATCCGACTGGAAATATTGAAAATTGTTACCACTGCACGAATTCTGTATGCGGATGCAGCAATGATTCAAATTATAAGGAAGACCTGGTAAAAAGAATAACAAAGGATGTGCTGGAAGAGTAGTCCTCATTTAAAGGTTTTTTTATAGTCATACCATTTGAATTTATCTGATCTGAGGTTTTTATATCATCTGCTTCTGCTTGAAACTAAAATAACCTTCACAGCCTACTATTATATGATCAAGGACATTTATCCCTATGATATCAAATGATTTACAAAGCCTCCGGGTTATCTCGATATCATCCATAGAAGGCTCAGGATCCCCACTTGGGTGATTATGCAGGAATATCACAGAAGCTGCAGAACCCCTTATTGCCGGATTTAACACCTCTCTTGGATGAACGGGTGATGCGGTCAGAGATCCCTGCGAGATGAGTTCATCCTTTATTATTCT
>CAYRTF010000147.1:0-2498 GCA_964427165.1 uncultured Actinomycetota bacterium
TCTTAAAAGTATAGTTTTCTTAGGATATGTTATTTAACAGTTTTTAAATAAAATTGTTATAATAAGTATAGTATTGGATGATTTACTTTTAAGATTATGAATAATAAGAATCAAGAAGAACTATTGCTGGAGAGTCTCCGCAAGATCGCTCCCGGTACCGAACTCGGTTTAGGGATGGAGTATATCCTGCAGGGAAAAACCGGAGGGTTGATAGTAATAGGCGATTCGGAAGAAGTGCTGAAGCTGGTAAATGGAGGATTTTATATAGGCTGTGGTTTTTCCCCCACAAAATTCTATGAACTTGCTAAGATGGATGGCGCCATAATACTGAGTTCTGACGGCAGGAGGATCCTGTATGCCAATACTCATCTTTTTCCCAATCCTGAAATAAAGACAACCGAGACAGGTACAAGACACAGGACTGCAGAGAGGGTTGCAAAGCAAACAGATACACTTGTCATTTCTATTTCCCAGAAGAGAGATGTTATTACAGTCTATAAAGGTAATATCAGGTATATGCTGGAGGAGCCAAGGGTGATACTGGCAAAAGCCAATCAGGCGCTTCAGACATTGGAAAAATATAAGGAGGGACTTGATGACCTTACTTTCAACCTGACTGTAAGGGAACTTGAAGATCTTGTTACACTATTTGATGTTTGCAGTGTGCTCCAGAGATCAAGCATAGTCCAGAAGACTGAAAAGGAAGTCAAAAAGTATATTTATGAGCTTGGTGTTGACGGAAGGCTTCTAAGCATGCAGGTTGAAGAGCTGATGGCTAATGTTGCCAGCGATTCTATAAATATTATTACTGACTATAATCATCCTGATAATAAATCAGAACCCTCCCGGATAAGGGAGAAAGTCAATGCCCTTTCGGCAGACGAACTCCTTGACCTCAACAGGATAGCCCATATTCTGGGCTATAAGACTGTTGGAAACCTTAAGGAATCAAATCTTCAATCCAGAGGGGTTCGCATACTTTCTGATGTCCGCAGACTGCCACAATCCATAATAGTCAACTTAATTGATAAATTTGGTAATCTGAAAAGCATACTTGATGCAAGCATTGATGAATTATCTGAAGTAGCCGGGATGGGGAAGATAAGAGCTAATTCACTCTATGACCGGTTAAAGAAATATTCTGAATATTATCTCTACAATGAGCCTTATAATAGGGGAGGAATATCACCCAAGATCAAGGTATGAACAGTAGGGACCCTGAGATACCTGGAGCACGCAGGTTATAGTTTCCGGGATTATAGTGATCTTGAAAATTAGAAAAATATGAATGTAGCGATTATTACAGCAGCAGGCAAAGGCACCAGATTAAAAAGCAATATCAGCAAACAGTTTTTAAATATATACAATAAGCCTATTCTGGCGCATACTTTGTCTATTTTTGAGAAGACACCGAAGGTCGATGCTGTTTATGTATCAGTTCCTGAGGACTATCTGGATTCATGCAGGAAAAATATTGTAAAGAAGTATAAATTTTCCAAAGTCAGAAAACTGGTGGTCGGCGGAAGCCACAGACAGGCATCAGTCTTTAATACTATTTTAAGTATTCCCAAAGACACGGATATTGTCCTTATCCATGATGGTGTCAGGCCCCTTGTAACTCCTGAAGAGATAGGCACAACCATAAGGAGGCTGATAAATGACAATAAAAAGGATCCAGAAGTAAAGGGAGTCATCCTTGCCGCACCTGCAAAAGAGACGATAAAGAGAATAAGCGGCCAGACTATCGACTCGACTATTCCAAGAGATACTGTCTGGCATGCCCAGACTCCGCAGACTTTCTTTTACAGGGAAATAATAGAGGCACACCGCAAAGCCGCTGCGGAGGAATTTATTGGAACAGACGATGCGAGTCTTGTGGAAAGAATGGGCTGGAAAGTAAATGTGACCAGGGGAAGGCATGAGAATATAAAGATAACCACTCCGGTGGATCTTTTTCTTGCGGAGCTTTTTATTAATAAAAATGGAAAACCTTAGCGATAAGAAGTGATAACCTTCAGAATCATAGATAATTGTTTTGGTCAAACAAAGAAATGTTTTAAATTATAAATCAAAGAAAACTAATAGCAGAAAACTATAAGTTGATAATAAATATTTACTTAAGGAAAGTGTTTGGCTTATGAGAGTCGGAATTGGATTTGATGTACATGCATATACTGCGGGGAGAAGGCTTGTACTTGGTGGTGTGAAGGTAGACTATAAAAAGGGGCTTGAGGGCCACTCAGACGCAGATGTACTGGTCCATGCAGTCATGGATGCCATACTTGGTGCTTGCGGACTGGGAGACATCGGTATGCATTTTCCGGATAGTGATATGAAATACAAGGATATCTCAAGCCTTGCGCTTCTAGGTGAAGTCAGGGAAAAGATGGAGGCAGAAGGTTTTGAAATTGAAAACATCGATGCAGTACTCATCCTCCAGGAACCAAAAGTATTTAAATATTTTGAAAAGATGAAGAAAAACATTGCACACACTCTTA
>CAYRTF010000147.1:2508-4380 GCA_964427165.1 uncultured Actinomycetota bacterium
ATACCGGCAGTGTCAACCTGAAGGCTACCACGACCGAACATCTCGGTTTCTGCGGTAGGGGAGAAGGTGCCGCCGCCCAGAGTGTCGCCCTTCTAAAGTAAAAACAGGGTTCTTTATTCCTCAAGTACTATTTAAATTCTTATCTTTTCTTAGAATATTCTAAAAACCGCGGGGATCAAGTATTGGCACCGATTCGAATTCTTTAAGCACCAGGAGATCCTTGTCTCCAATAATAATCGACTCTTCCATCTCTGGCAAGAGCCAGTACATTATCATCAGTAGATCTATACCTTTGACAGAAAAAAAGATATAATCTATACTTATTACAGATAATCCCTATATATAAGGATTAACTGAAATGAAATATATTGATCTAGTATCACAATTGAAAAAAAATAATTTAATTATTTTTTCTTTAAGAGATATTGAAAATCTCTTTCCGGAAGAGAATCTAAAGACTCTGAAAAATAATCTTGGCCGTTGGGTTAAAAGAAACTTACTCATCAAGTTAAGAAGAAATTTATATGAGCTTATTGAACCTGGGCTAAAGTCGAATATTCCAGATGTATATATAGCTAATAAACTTTATGTGCCATCCTATATTTCACTTGAGACAGCTTTATCTATTTATAGTCTGATTCCGGATATTGCTTTCCATGTAACATCTCTCTCCACTCTTCCAACACGGATATTTAAGAATAAGTACGGTTCCTTCTATTATAGAAGTTGCCAAAAAGAAGCTTTTACCGGTTATAGGTTAATGCAATATGAAGGGTTCAAAATACTAATTGCTGACAGAGAAAAAGCATTGGTAGATCATATCTATTTTTCATTAAGGCAAAGAAGATCTCTGAATTTTGAAGAGGAAAGATTTGAAAAAGATCTTATTGTCAAGCTTGATTGGGATAAGGTATTAACATATGGAAAATTGTTTAATATAAAAACAGCAGATACATTGCTAAAACTGAAAGGTTGGTCGGGATGTTAAATATGGAATATCTCCTGGAAGAAGCTGAAAATAATAATCTTCCAGTTATAAAGAAAAGAGCAATTATAAGGGAGTATTTGCAAATTATTATTTTAAATTCCCTATATAAGCAAAAATTAGGTAAATATTTCTATTTTATGGGTGGCACAGCAATGAGATATTTTTATAGATTGCCCCGATTTTCGGAAGATCTTGATTTCAATACACCTTCCTTAGAGTATCAGGAATTTGAAAATGTATTAGAAAAAATAAGGAAGGACTTATCCAGAGAAGGATTATCTGCAACAATATCTGCAAACAGGGGAAATAATCTTTATACAGCAAAGCTTCTCTTTATTGATATTATGGAAAGATATGGCATTACAGATAGACGGGGAGCAGGCCTGATGATAAAAATAGAGATCAATAGACCTGACTGGGAACTTAATACTGACTCAAAAGTACTTAGCATGTATGGGTATAGTTTTACTTCAATTTTAATGAGCAGGGGTAATTTGCTTTCAGAGAAGATTTGTGCCCTGCTAAACCGTAAAAGAGGCCGTGACATTTACGATACATTGTATATGCTCAGGATGAAGTTTCCTTTCAATGAGAATGTTTTGAAAGTAAATAACATAAAACTACCTGTAGAGGATACTATCCTGGCGTATCTGAAGAGTATGGATGAAAAAGAGCTTAACCGGCTGGCTGATCAGGTCAAGCCATTTTTATTCAAGGAAGATGATATTGACTTGATAGTAAAGGCACCACTATACGGGGAAGCTTTTATGGATGATTATACCAGTGGTCTTGAGGATAGATAGCTTTTTGTAATCGTCTTATGTTTGTCCATGGGGTCACCATAAACCTGTATTTATTAAAGATATTAAGAGGCTTTCTAAGAG
>CAYRTF010000148.1:0-1402 GCA_964427165.1 uncultured Actinomycetota bacterium
GCTTTCCTTCTGAGAGCAAAAGGATCCTCAGAACCTGAGGGAATATTTCCAGCCATAAACATCCCGGTTATTGTATCGATCTTATCTGCAAGCGAAAGTACCCTGCCTGCATCGGTCACGGGAAGATCGTCTCCCGCAAACCGGGGAAGATGGTGTTCAAAAACAGCATTTGATACGGGATCTGAATGTCCCCTTTCTTTCGAATACTCACGGCCGACAACACCCTGCAGCTCAGGAAATTCTACTACAAGATTGGTCACAAGATCGCATTTACACATAGCGCTGGCATCTTTTAGGTCCTCTTTGACCGTACTGCTCAGGCTTATTGCATTTGCACCCAGCTTATCTGCAATATAAAGGCTTATTTTCTTTAAACGGTCCTGTTTGTCCTTCATATTACCAAGCCCGGAATAAAATATTACACCTTCAAGCTTTTTCTCCCAATAAGAAAAATCATGCTTTCTGTCCTGTTCATAAAAGAAAGCCGCATCAGAAAGTCTCGCTTTGAGCACCCTTTCATTGCCTTTCTTTATACCGCCATTATCTGACCTGCCATTCTGGACGATAAGGAAGTCTGTGGTAACTTTCCCCTTGTCATCTAATACCGGAAAATATTTTTGATGATATTGTATGGCTTCCATCAATATATCCGCTGGTATATAAAGAAAATCAGAAGGAAATTCTCCGGCCAGTACATTTGGTATCTCGACCAGGTCTACCACCTCTTCAAGCAATTTCTCATCCACAAGGGCCCTGCGTCTTCCTTTCCACTTCTCTTTTTCGATATTTTGGATCTGTGCGTGGATCATATCGCTTCTTTTTTGTGGATCAGCTACAGCATTCCCATCTTTTTCAAGGATATCAAAATAGTCTTTTGCATCTTTTATTTTAATAGGTGATCTATTAAGCGTCCTGTGCCCATAAGTAAACCTGTCTGAATCTACATTTTCAATGCTTAACTCTATGACTTCAGTGCCAAAAAGAACAAGCAGCCAGCGTATTGGCCTTATGAACCTGATCCCGTAATCCCCCCAGTACATCTGTTTTTTAAATGTCACCGAAAGTATTGTGTCCTTTAATACCCCGGGGAGCACCTCAGAAGTATTTTTACCTTCCTGGATTATCTTTTTCCCAAGATAGACCCCCTTGCCCTTGATCTCAATATCCTCCAGATCTTCCACTTTCAGCCCAAGGCTTTTTGCAAAGCCTGATGCAGCTTGATTTGGTTTTCCATCGGTACCAATTGAAATATTTTTAGGGGGTCCGGTGACTACTTTTTCCTCAGACTCCTGAACTAAGCCAAGGTCTTTTATGTAGGCTGTTATCCTGCGGGGGGAATGAAAGACAGAAATCCTGCCAAAATCAATACGGCTTGAGGTAATGTTCTTTTCAAGAAGAGTCT
>CAYRTF010000148.1:1412-4364 GCA_964427165.1 uncultured Actinomycetota bacterium
GTCTTAAAGCCCGCAACACCTTCCCTTGTACATGAAGGAGGGAGCTCTTCTGTTCCAATTTCTAAAACAAGGTCTTTTCCCATATCCTAACTTCCTGTCTTCTTTAGCAAGGGGAACCCCAGTTCCTCTCTCTGATCGACATAAGCCTGGCACAGGGCCTTTGCCTGCTTCCTTACCCTGGCAATATATGATGTCCTCTGGGCAACACCTATCGCTTCTCTTGCATCTAAAAGATTAAAAACATGTGAGCACTTGAGAACATACTCACAGGCTACAAATACCAGTCCATTGTCTATTGCACTGTTAAATTCTTTTTCGAATTTAACAAACAGATCCAGAAGCATGCCGATATCTGCTATCTCAAAATTATATTTTGACCATTGTTTTTCCGATTCAAGATAAACATCCTTATAGGTAATGCCGTCATTCCATGCAAGCTCCCAGAAACTTTCCTTATCCTGAAGGTACATGGCTATTCTCTCCAGCCCGTATGTGATCTCTGCAGATACCGGTTTTAAGGCAATACCGCCCATCTGCTGGAAATATGTAAACTGGGTTATCTCCATACCATCGGCCCATACCTCCCAGCCAAGTCCGGCCGCACCTATTGTGGGAGATGCCCAATCATCCTCAACAAATCTTATATCGTGACCGGCAATATCTATACCAAGACTCTCAAGCGATCCGAGATAAAGATCTATTACATCATCAGGCGAAGGTTTTAAAAGTACCTGAAATTGATAATAGAACTGGCTCCTGAAAGGATTCTCTCCATACCTGCCGTCTGTAGGTCTCCTGGAAGGTTCGACATATGCCACTTTCCAGGGCTCGGGACCAAGGCATCTCAGGAAAGTATCGGGATTGAAGGTACCTGCGCCCTTTTCCAGGTCAAGGGGCTGTTTTATAATACAGCCTTTACCGGCCCAATATTTCTGCAAATTAAATATGATATCCTGAAAATTCATAGTCCCTTATTTTAATCATATTGAATTTAATAGTCAATTAAACAGATGATGAATCCTCAAATGGATAAATTCCCGGTATTTATTATATAACAGTTTCTTTAAAAAAAATGAATGCAGACAAAATATTGGACCGTTTTGACCCTGTGCTTTTTCTATATAATATCCTGATCTTTTTTAATAAGAAATATACCGTTTACTGCAAAAATATTCGGCAGAAATCTTACAATATTCTTATTTCCGAGATAATATGCATCGATTATCTTTATATTTTTATCCACACAATAGATTTTAAAATCCTTTAGGCTGCCAAAATGTATATTGGGGGAATTGTACCACTGGTAAGGCAGGGAAGAAGTTACAGGTGCCAGACCTTTAAAAAATAAATCGAACCGGGCCTTGATATATGCAAAATTCGGAAATCCGATTATGACTTTCCTTCCCACCCTGAAGGTCTCATTCAATAAAAATTCCATATTTTTTATCTCCTGGATGATCTGGTTGAGGATTACATAATCAAAGGCATTGTCCGGATAATCCTTAAGTCCATTTTCAATATCCCTGTGATAGACTGAGAGGTCCCTCTCTACACAGCTATAGATATTCTCTTCATCTATTTCCACACCTTCAGCTTTTACCTTCTTTGCTATCACCAGGTTTTGTAGTAATTCTCCATCGCCACAACCCAGATCCAGCACTTTTGATCCTTTATTAATGATATCGATTATTATTTTATGATCTGGCTTGATTATTTTACCTTCCATCTCCCACTTCTCTGTATATCCTGCTTAAAAAATGTTTTATAAGGCTTGTTTCTTCCCTTATCTCGATTAAAAATGCATCATGACCATAACTGGAATCTATCTCGCAATAACTAGCGTCCACGCTTCCTGCTTTAAGTTTCCTTACTATCCCGACTGACTGATAAGGTGGATACAGCCAGTCTGATTTAAATGATATCACCAGGAATCTTATATTCTCCTCCCTGCTCTTTACAACCAGTTCATTACTCGCCGATAGATCAAAATAATCTATAGCTTTTGTTATATATAGATATGAGTTTGCGTCAAATCTTTTCACAAAGTCGTCACCTTTATAATGAAGATATCCTTCGACCTCAAAATCCGGATGAAAAGAAAAACTATAGTTTCCGTTCTTGAGCTTTCTTGAAAACTTCTCTTCCATCGATGTATCACTCATATAAGTTATGTGCCCTATCATCCTGGCAAGGGCCAGTCCCCTTTTTGGAGAAGCGGATCCATAATAATCCCCATTTTTCCATTCAAGATCAGACATTATAGCCTGCCTCCCGACTTCATTAAATGCTATCTGCTGGGGAGAGTGTTTTAGTCCTACTGCAATAGGTACAGCTGACCGCACCATATCTGGATACGAGGCTACCCACTGGAGTACATGCATGCCCCCCATTGAACCGCCTGCCACACTTAGCAGCTTCTTTATGCCCAGATGATCTATTAGGTATTTTTGAGCCTTTACCATGTCCAAAATAGTGATCATGGGAAAATCAAGCCCATATGGCTTGCCTTTGGCAGGATCAAGTGATGAAGGACCCGTACTGCCCTTGCATCCGCCAAGGACATTGGAACATATAACAAAATACTTATCAGTATCAAATGCTTTTCCGGGTCCTATCATATTATCCCACCATCCTGGTTTTCTATCTCCCTGATGCCAGCCGGCAGCA
The DNA here is from genome assembly GCA_964427165.1 of uncultured Actinomycetota bacterium. Taxonomy (GTDB): domain Bacteria; phylum Actinomycetota; class Humimicrobiia; order Humimicrobiales; family Humimicrobiaceae; genus M55B120. Next base: position 4,080 of record CAYRTF010000148.1, read on the forward strand.
TGGGCATCACCAGAAAGTGCGTGCAGTATCAGGATCGCATTATCCTTAAGAGCATTCAGTATCCCATAGGTCTCATATGCCAGCGTCACCGGACCCAGCTTTGTCCCCGATTCCAGCACCAGATGATCCGGTGGTTCTGCAAATGTAAAGTATTTTGTCTTTACAAAATCCGGGGCATCAGATTCTGGCCGGATCAGGCCTTTATTTTGCACTTTATCTTTCATCCTCACACCTTATTAAGGGCTTGTCTTATATCAGAGATTATATCACTTATATCTTCTATAC
>CAYRTF010000149.1:0-4347 GCA_964427165.1 uncultured Actinomycetota bacterium
TCTCTTGCTGCCGGGAAAAGCATAAGTCCCGGAAGAGCAGGCTCTATTCTTGAAGGTTCGGTTTATAAACTAAATTATATACTTGAAGACTTATCAAGGGAAAACCTGAAGATCGATTATCAATCCGACAAGGCAAGATATATGATAATAGATATGATAGACGAGCTAAAAAAGTATTTTGAAAGAGCTGGAGAAAAAGGTTTTAACGGCGAGTTCCTCCTGAACGACAATACCATAAAAAACCCGGAAGAAATAAAAGCACTCAGGGAGGCCCTGAAGAAAAAGATGAAAGATATTGAAAGCGACTATATCTAGTGAGCCTGTCCTAAAACTGGGACCTGAGTCTGCAGACTGATATTTTAAAGCAGGTCAGGGCATGAGGAAGAAGCGACATAGGATACCCGCTATGACGAAAAACGAAAATATGATTAAAAATAGTGCCTGCCCGGAGGGTTGGACAATAAGGAAGCAATCTGCTGTGTTAGATCTCACATGTAATGGGCTGCATTGCATGGGTCGATCTGCATTGCATCTTACTTCTCTATTGCTCAATAGACCAGGATCCAGTTTTTGGACAGGCCCCCAGTAATGGATCTGGGTGACAGCCTCGAGCTGTATTTGAAATATCTAAAATATGAGAAAAACCTGACCCCCAATTCAATAAGGTCCTATACCAGGGATATCGCACAGTTCCACAATTTTCTAAAAGATGTTAAAAATATCAATACAATAACAGAGTTGGATCTCGCGGCTTTTAGGAAGTTTTTAAAATCTATTGACCAGAATAATTATTCAAACCGTACAATACTCAGGAAATATTCTTCACTCATAAATTATTTTCGTTTTCTTGAAGAAAATAAACTTATAGATATACAACTTTCACAATTCATCAATGTTCCGAGAAAAAGGGAGCGCCTGTACACTTTCCTTTCAAAAAAGGAAATGGAAAGGCTGTTTGATTCCGTAAAGGCAGGGGATCATCTAAACAGGACCAGGCTTGCCAACAGTCCGCAAATCATGAAATATCTTGTGTGCCTGCATAAAAGGAACCGGCTCATAATAGAGCTCCTCTATTCAACGGGTGCGCGGGTCAGCGAGGTTGAGAATATAAAGATAAGCGATATTGACTTTAAAAAAAGAGAGATAAAAGTTACCGGCAAGGGTAGAAAACAGAGGATAGTCTATATTAATAGCAAGTGTCACTGCCTGCTTGAAATATATTTAAAAGAAAACCGTCCGGAACTGGCCCTTAATAAAAAAACCGGCATACATTCTGGGGACCCGTCTCTACTCCTGAACTGTAAAGGCAGCAAACTCTCCTCCAGAAGCATCTATGAGATAGTTAGAAAATATGTGAAGCTTGCAGGGATCAAAAAAAAGATCACCCCGCATAGCATAAGGCATAGTTTTGCCTCCCATCTAATGCAGGAAGGCGCAGGCATAAGGGAGATACAGGAACTGCTCGGCCATGAGAACATCTCCACTACGGAGATATACTCCCACCTTGATATCAAGAAGATCAAGGATGACTACAGGCGCTTTCACCCCAGGGCAAAGCAGGGCATAAGGAAACCCTCAGATCATAATTGATAATGTAGTTGATTATTTGCCCAATAAAATATATTATGTTAGACTTGTACGTTGAAAAACACACATCACTTGTGGAAATATGGTGCAAAAATTTAATGTTAAAGTGGTGGAGGAAAACCATAATTAGGAGGTATTAGCTTGAGCGTTGTTACTATGAAACAACTCCTCGAAGTAGGAGTTCACTTTGGTCATCAGACCAAAAAATGGAATCCCAAAATGAAGAAGTATATATATACTGCCAAAAACGGTATATATATAATCGATCTGACAAAGACCCTTGAATTGCTTCTGGAAGCATATGAGTATGTAAAGAAGATGTCTGCAGATGGTGGTACCATACTTTTTGTAGGTACAAAGAAACAGACACAGGACATAATCGAGAATTCTGCCGTTGGATGCGGAATGCCGTATGTCAAAAACAGGTGGCTTGGCGGGACACTGACTAATTTTGAGACTATCAGCAAAAGGGTCAGGAGAATAGTCGAGATCGAAGAGATGGAAGAAACAGGAATATTTGAGAAACTGCCGAAAAAAGAAGTGATCGGTATCAAAAAGGAATATGATAAACTGATGTATAATATCGGCGGTATAAGGGATATGAAAAGAATCCCTGATCTGGTATACGTGATCGACCCGAGCAAGGAAGTCATAGCTGTTAACGAAGCCATTAAACTTGGCATCCCTATTATAGCGATAACTGACACTAATTGTGACCCGGACCTTATCGATTTTGTGATTCCCGGCAATGATGATGCCATACGCTCCTGCGGCCTGATCACAAATGTTATTGCCGAAGGCGTTAAACAGGGCGGGCAGGAGAAGATAAAAAAGGAAAACAGCCCTGAAGAGAAAGACGCCAGGAAGCTCGAAAAAGAAAAAAAAGAAGAAGATATTGAAGACTCACCAGAAGAAAATGTCTGGGTTTAACTAGGAGGAACTATGGAAATAAAACCTGAATTGGTAAAAGAATTAAGAATAAAAAGCAGCGCCGGCATGATGGACTGCAAAAAAGCCCTGATCGAGACAAAAGGTGATCTCGGCAAGGCGGAAAGTTACCTGCGGGAAAAAGGACTAATACAGGCCTCAAAGAAGGCATCAAGGGTGACAAAGGAAGGTATTATTGAAAGCTACATACATCATGGTTCAAGGATCGGTGTACTGGTTGAAGTGAACTGTGAGACAGACTTTGTTGCAAGAAATGAGGTTTTTAAATCACTTGTGCATGATATAGCACTTCATATAGCTGCTGCAAATCCAGTATATGTAACTGTGGATGAAGTCCCTGCTGATGAAATTGAAAAAGAAAAAGAGATATATAAGAAGCAGGCCTTAAATGATGGAAAACCTGAAAAGATCGTAGAAAAGATAGCAGATGGCAGAATAAAAAAATATTATGAAGAAAGCGTCCTGCTTGAACAGGCTTTTGTAAAGGAACCTGATAAGAAAATAGATGAATTGCTTAAGGAAAATATAGCAAAGATCGGTGAAAATATAGTAATAAAGAGATTCTGCAGATTTGTTCTTGGAGAAATCCAGGATACTGTATAATTTATTTACTTTCATTAATTATTAGTAAAACAATATTGTCTATTTGTGTATGGCTGATTCAAAATACAAAAGAGTTCTCTTAAAGATCAGCGGGGAAGCATTGCTCGGAGATGGAGGCTATGGAATAGACCCCGTTATTACTGCATCAATAGCGGCCCAGGTAAAGGAAGTAACCGGGATGGGTGTTGAGATCGCGGTGGTTGTCGGGGGAGGCAATTTCTGGAGAGGGACATCAGCCAGCGCAAATGGCATGGACCGCAATACTGCGGACCATATCGGAATGCTTGCTACCATAATGAATGCCCTGGGACTTCAGAATGCATTAGAAAAGATAGGAGTATTTACCAGGGTGCAGACTGCTATCTCCATGCAGGAAGTAGCAGAGCCTTTTATCAGGAGAAGAGCTGTGCGCCATCTGGAAAAGAAGAGAGTAGTGATCTTTGCCGGTGGAACCGGGAACCCTTATTTTACAACTGATACAGCTGCAGCGCTCCGGGCCCTGGAAATAGATGCTGATATCATATTTAAAGCAACAAAAGTAGATGGTGTATACGACAAGGATCCGCTTAAATATAAGGATGCAAAGAAGTTTGACAGCCTGACCCATACTGAAGTTCTTAATAGGGATCTCGGGGTCATGGATTCTACTGCGATATCGCTCTGCAGGGAAAATAATCTGCCTATTATAGTTTTTGATTTGACAATGCCTGGAAATATCAAAGGTGTTATAATGGGAAAGAAGATAGGAACTTTAGTATCAAAGGGGTGACCATGAAAGACAAAATCATATCTGAAGCAAAAAAAAGAATGAATCAATCGGTAGAAAATACCCAGCACGAGTTTAATACAATAAGGACGGGCCGTGCATCAGTAGCGCTTTTGGACAATATCTATATTGATTATTATGGGACCAGGACACTAATAAAGCATGCAGCCAATATCAGTGTTCCTGAAGCAAGGATGATAGTAATAGCTCCCTATGAACCGAAATTCTTAAAAGAGATCGAAACTCAGATAATAAAGTCGGACCTGGGTATAAATCCTACAAATGATGGGAAATCCATAAGGCTTTCGATTCCTCCTTTAAATGAGGAAAGAAGACGCGAGCTTGTAAAACTTGTAAAGAAAATTGCCGAGGATGGAAGAGTCGCAATAAGGAATATCCGCAGAGACAGCAACGATGAATTCAAGAAGATGGAATCAAGCAGT
>CAYRTF010000150.1:0-1775 GCA_964427165.1 uncultured Actinomycetota bacterium
TTAATACGAATATTAATTTTAAGAATATCGATATTAACTATTTTGATGAGCTTTTTACAAGCAGTATCCCTGAATATAATATAAAAAAAAGTGAACGTAAAAAAAAAGATATTGATAAATTATCTGCGGCAATAATACTTCAAGATTATCTTAATAAAAATAATGAGATTAAAAAAGACAGGTAACTGTAATAAGATTAAAAAGATACTTATATTATTATTGATTTTAACTTTTAGTGTGTCATTTTTGCTTGCAAGCTCCTGTTTTCTAGATACCGGCAAGCCAGATGAAAGTGAAGGGATCACCAGAGGGGTAGAGGTTGAAGTAGTAATAGATGAAGGAATGACCCTTGACCAGATCTCTTCTGTTCTTGAGGATAGTGCAGTAGTTGACAATGGTTTCATGTTTAGACTGTATGTTCAGCAGAAAGGAAAAGAAAAGAGCCTGATCCCTGGAACATATAAACTGCTGACGGGTTCGGAATACGGTGAAGTGATGGACAAGCTATCTGCGGGACCTCCAATAGTTACTTTTAAAGTAGCTGTACCGGAAGGCTACACTGTTCTTGATATAGCAGAAAGATTTTCAAGCGAGCTGCCTTTTATCGATGAGGAAGAAATACTTATTGCTGCAAATGCTGCTAATTATTCCTATGACTTTATCGAAGATGATAAAAGTCTCGAGGGATATCTTTTTCCAAAGACTTATGAGGTCACAATGGATTATAATGCATATGATATTGTAGATATGATGCTTGCACAGTACAGCTATGAGACCGGGGACCTTGATTATACATATGCTGAAAACAAAGGTCTTTCAAAATATGATATACTAAAGATCGCTTCGATGATAGAGAGGGAGGCCTATATACCGGAAGAAAGGGAATTGATATCAGCGGTAATACATAATAGGCTTGACATCGGCATGGCTCTTGGAATTGACGCAACCCTGAGTTATTTTCTTAAGAAATGGGACGAACCCTTAACGGTATCGGACCTTGAAGCAGATACCGGATTTAATACAAGATTATATGCCGGGCTCCCGCCAACACCTATATGTAATCCGGGACTGGCCGCTATAGGTGCAGCAATAAACCCTGCTGATGTAGATTATTTGTATTTTGTTGTCACTGACAGCCAGGCCCACAAGCATTCCTTTACCAATGATTATGATGAACACATAAATAACAGCAATAATGCTAATTGATAAGTTAAACCTCTATCTTGAAGAAAAAAAATTTCTTAAAGATCTAGAGGAAAAAGCAAGATTCTTAAAAATTCCTGTAATAAGCATGAAAACCGGAGCATTCCTTGAGTTTGCGGTACTGGTAAAAAAGCCTAAGAAATTACTTGAAATCGGATGCGGCAGTGGGTTTTCAACATATTTTCTGGTAAAGAATCTTCAGAAATATTCAAGTTATACAGGAATAGACCTTAACAGGAATAGATTGCTTGCAGCAGAATCTTTTATCAGGGAGAGATTCCATGGAATAGAAATGAAGTTTATGCCCGGTGATGCATTGGAAGTTATTGATGATATAGATGAAAAATTTGATTTTGTCTTTATAGACGCAGCAAAATTCGAATACCCTGGATATCTGGAAGCGATACTGAAAAAACTTAATAAGGGCGCACTCATCATAGCTGATAATATTTTTTATAATGGTAAAATATTTTCCCAGGCTCCCTCAAGACATGATGCAAAAAGTGTAAAAGGCATGAAAGAGTATTTAAGAATGATTACCTCAAACAATATGGCTGTAACTGACCTTATTG
>CAYRTF010000150.1:1785-4307 GCA_964427165.1 uncultured Actinomycetota bacterium
GTCAGTAAGCATATATGGAGATGATCCAGATGACCAGTAAAAGGCTACCGGAGCTGATGGTTCCTGCAAACAATCTAAAGATATTGAAATATGCTGTTAATTATGGTGCGGATGCCGTCTATGTAGGAGGTAAAAAATTTAATTTGAGAAGTATCAGGGGTAATTTTTCCCTTGATGAGTTGATTAAGGGTGTAAAGTATGCCCACAGCAAAGGGGTCAAAGTATACTTTACCCTTAATTCTTGCATACATGAAAACGAAACCGGCGATCTCAGAGATTATCTCAGAGAACTTAAAAGTATTGATCTTGACGGCATTATTGTAGCTGATCTTGGAGCAATGGGACTTATCAGGGAAATCATTCCTGAAGCAAGGGTGCATATAAGTACACAGGCCAGCATAACTAACCACCATGGAGTTAAGATTGCGGAAAAGCTTGGTGCCAGCAGGGTTAATCTTGCCAGGGAAATTTCTTTTGATGACTTAAAAGTCATTAAAAGAAGATCTAAAATAGAAATTGAAGTATTTGTCCATGGCGCCCTTTGCATATCTTATTCCGGAAGATGCATGCTTTCTAAGTATATGGCGGGAAGGGATGCAAATAAAGGTGAGTGTGCCCATAGCTGCAGGTGGAACTATTATTTGATGGAAGAGCAGCGTTCTAACCTCTTTTTCCAGATCCAGCAGGATAAAAGCGGTACGCATATCTATAATTCCAGGGATCTTTGCCTCCTGCCTGAACTTGATAAACTTATCAGTGCGGATATAGATAGTATAAAAATTGAAGGAAGGATGAAAACAGAAAGTTATGTCAGTCTTGTGACATGGGTTTACAGAATGGCTCTTGATCATATAGCTGAGGGTAGTTTCACAAAACATATAATAAATTATTTGATTAATGAACTGGATAAAGCATCCCATAGGAATTTTACAAAAGGTTTTATGTTTTCAGCCGGCAATAATGAGCTTACCGACAATGAAAATGTAGGATATATTAAAAAATATACTTTCGTCGGTACAGTAGTCGAGAACAGAGAGGAGCATGGCGGTACGGTTATCGGTGTTAGAAACCAACTCAATAAAGGCAGTGTGCTTGATATACTGCAGCCAGGGAGAAAGCCGCAAGAACATAGAGTGGATAAGATCATCATAGCCAGCAACAGGAAAGAAGTGGATGAGGCGAATCCTAATGATATAGTTGTGATCCCTGGACTTGTGAATCTGAACCCATATTCGATATTAAGAATAAAAAAATAAAATAATGCTTATTTTTAGGCATAAAAGTTTTAAAGTTTGAAACTGGATAAAGAATAAATATTTTGTTATAATTATTATAATTTTTTTGAAAGAATTATGGTTGAAAATATTAAGACTTATAAAGTATTATTATCGGGCAGGGTACAGGGTGTAGGTTTTAGGTATTTTACGGAATCTGTGGCTGACAAATACAATGTAGGGGGATATGTTAAGAATACACCGGCTGGCAAGGTAGAAATACTATGCCAGGGCGAAGAAGAGGAGGTCCTGACATTCATAGATGAAGTCGGTAAGGGACCTGCTTTTTCAGTAATAACCGGGATTTTAAAACAGGAAGTAACCGATAATAAGGTCTATAATACCTTTGGGATAAAATACTGATATTGATACTGTTATAAGTAAATATAAAAGTAGCAAAGCACTATAGCAATATTCGTAAAGAAATTATGCAGCAAAAACTAATTAGTTCAAGGACCAGGCTGGTAGGTTTGTTTGGTAACCCAGCAAGACACAGTCTTTCACCTGTAATTCATAATGCATTCCTAAAAAGTGCAGGAATAGATGCGGTATACCTAACCTTTGAATTTCCGGATAAAGACCTTGATGAAGCATTTATAGGCGCCAAGAGACTTGGTTTTATCGGTCTTAATATCACAATGCCTTTTAAGGAAAATGCCTATAGACTTGTGGACGGCAAAGATGCCAGATCAACAGCAATAGGGTCGGTAAATACGGTAAAATTTAATTCCAGCACTGATACCTCCAAAGGTTTTAATACTGATGTAGATGGTTTTTTGAGGTCGCTTGAAGATAAAAATTTTAACTGGGACAATAGTAATTGCCTTATCCTGGGGGCCGGCGGTTCTGCAAAAAGTTCTGTTTTTGCCTTGATGGAGAAAAACATTAAAAAAATATATATCTATAATAGGACCATGGAAAAAGCTGAAAAGATAAAAAATTCATATTCGAAAGAAAAAAGGATGAAGATAGAAATATTGGAAAGACTCGAGAGGGTGGATCCCAAAAAATTAGATCTTATCTGTAACTGCACGCCTCTCGGCATGGATGCACCCGGAGTATCAGAATTACTGCCAGTATCTGATCAGTGGAATCTTAAGAATGTCCTAATATTTGAAATGATATATAAGCCGCTTGAAACAAGATTGATAAGAAAAGGAAGAAATGAGGGCGCCAGTATCATCGATGGCCTGGATATGCTCATCAATCAGGCCGCATCCTCGTTTAAAATATGGTTTGATATAATGC
>CAYRTF010000151.1:0-4247 GCA_964427165.1 uncultured Actinomycetota bacterium
ATATTCAGTAGTGCCCTCTGGATCATTTTAGGAGGGAAATAATCGATCACTATTTGTCTCCCGCTCAGGGCACCGGAGTATCTTCTTCCAAATATTCCAAGACTTGCACCTTTCAGTCCCGATCCTATGCACAGATCATCGAATACTCTACCGGTCCTCCTGAAAGAATTTACAGTATAAAAAAAGATCCAGATGAGATATAAAAAAGAAAAGAATCCAGCTGCAGCAGCTCCTACCTGGTCCCTTGCCCCATCAATAGCATCAGGAAGCGGCAGTACATTTATTATAAGTACAATGAAAATTATGATTACAGGGATCAGAAGTATTAACAATAATATTTTTAAAATCATGCTAGTTATTATAGAATCATTTAATATTTGATAAAAGATAATTTCAGGTAAATATATGAGAGAGCTATTAAAGAACAAAAAATTCAGATGGCTGATCATTTCATTGGCCCTGATCATTCCTTTCCTTGTCCTTTCCTTTTTTGATATCCATGCATATATCTGGATAGAACTTCCTATCTTTCTGATCATTACTATTTTAGTTGGCAGGAAGATCTTCTTAAGCGGACTTAAAGGCTTGATAAAGTTACGGTTTTCAAATATAAACTTCCTCATGACAATTGCTGTAGCAGGTGCGTTTTATTTAAGGCAGTTTGAAGAAGCCGTGATCATTGTCGTCCTGTTTGCAATCGGTGAGAGCCTTGAAGAGTATGGAATCAAAAGAAGTAAAAAATCTCTTGAGTCACTTGTTGAGAAAACTCCAAAAACGGCCCTCCTTAAGAAAGAAAATTCTGAGGTAAATATTGAGGAACTGGAGGCCGGGGATATAATAATTGTAAAACCTGGCGATATGATCCCGATGGATGGAAATATCACATATGGCAATTCGCTTGTCGATGAATCCTCGATCACCGGGGAACCTATTCCAAAAAATAAGTACGAAAGTGATCCCGTTTATGCAGGTACCGTTAATGGTAGCGGTTATCTGGAAATAGAGATCACCGGGAAGGTAAAAGACAATACATTGTCAAAGATCATTGACCTGACATATAAAGCAGCCGGGAAAAAGATCTCTTCCCAAAGATTTATTGAAAGATTTGCAAAATTTTATACACCCTCTGTCATAGGGACCGCAATACTGCTAGTGGTGATCCCTGTATTGATATTAGGTAATCCCTTTGATTATTGGTTTAACCAGGCACTGACTCTTCTTATAATCTCCTGCCCCTGTGCATTGGTAATATCAACTCCTGTCACAGTTTTTTCAGCACTGGGAAATGCTACAAAAAATGGGATATTGATAAAGGGAGGAAAATTCCTGGAAGATATGGGGCACATAAGGGCAATTGCTTTTGATAAGACAAGGACTCTTACTCATGGTATACCTGAAGTATCAGATATTATTGCTTTCAATGGTTTTAAAAAGAAGGATGTACTCGCATGTGCCGCAGGGCTTGAAGTCTTTTCCGAGCATCCGATTGCGGGAAGTCTTATAAAAAAGGCAAAAGAGCTTGGGATAGCTACTCATAGATTCAATGATTTTAAATCTGTTGCCGGAAAGGGGATAAAAGGAGAGTGTACGGTTTGCGACAATAGTGCTCATTCTTTAGGAAATCTAAAATTTATAATGGAGCAGCAGGATATCAAAGTGGATGAGGTGATCCTGCAAAAAATAGAAGAGCTGGAAAAACAGGGCAAGACTGTAGTGCTCATGAGTGAACACAGGACAATAAAGGGCATAATTGCAATATCGGACACCATAAGAAAAGAGGCATACCGGATAAGTGAAGATCTAAGAAAATTGAAGATAAAGCCAGTGATACTGACCGGTGATACAGCTCCAGCCGCAAGTTTTATTGGTTCTTCTCTTAATATAAATGAAATAAAAGCATCACTTCTTCCTCAGGAAAAAGCGGAAGAGATCGAAAAACTGAAAGGGAAATATAAGTATGTTGCCATGCTGGGTGACGGAGTAAATGATGCTCCGGCTCTTGCAAGCGCTTCTGTCGGGATCTCAATGGGTTCTGTAGGATCGGATATTGCAATAGAAAATTCTGATATAGCTCTTATGAATGACAACCTTGAAGCACTCCCATACCTTGTAAAGCTTGGAAGAAAAAGTTCCCGTATAATAATGTTTAATATAGCCAGCGCAGTAGTCATAAAATTTATTGTCCTTATTCTTGCAATACTCGGCTTAAGCAATCTGACCCTGGCAATATTTGCAGATGTAGGAGTCACAATTTTTGTTATTCTTAATGGTTTGAGATTATTTGGATTTTTACCAGAGGATCGCTGAGTCCAGTATGGTGGGCCTATCTGGACTCGAACCAGAGACCTCATCCTTATCAGGGATGCGCTCTAACCTGCTGAGCTATAGGCCCTCTCCATTTGACACAGAGGACAAAGTATCAATTTAACTTTTTTTTGTCAAGGCAAAACAGTGTGAAAATAGCCATATGATAAATGCTTCAGCCGCTGTTTTTAACCATAATGTTATGACTTAAGAATGTTTCAGCTTCTATTCGCTTTTAGCTTTTACTTCTCTGTCAATAAACCTTAACTCTATGCCGCCACTTATCCTGAGGACAATATTTACGACCCATACCATAAGTGTGCCAAATGCTGCATAAAAAACTGAAGCGATAAGTCCGCCTACTAGAGAAAGAACTATATACAGCACACTTCCCCCGCCAAGATTAGCCAGTCCAAAATTACCAAGTCCAAAACTATTAAGCATGTCAGGGATACTTACTCCAAAAGATGCTAGACCGGCCCAGGCAAGCAAAGCTACTATACCCATTATTATGACTGATATGATGAAGAAAATGAGATAGAAGACAAGTAAAAACTTGAAGCTTGAAAGCTCACTGATACTGCGAACGACTTTTCTCTCGATATTAATCATTTTTTACCCCCACAAACCAAGTATAGTCCAATACTACAAATATATTACTGGACTATACTCTATCAATTATATTATAAGTTCTAATTAAAAAAGGACAGCCTTACATCTTTGTCCAGTTTTCAGCAAGTTTCCCGAATCCTGGGAATATATAGTACTCGCCATTATTAGCCTTCATTATGATTATTATCCTTATAACCAATGCGGCTATCCATATAATCGGGAAGCAAAAAGCCCCTATGACTACAAACGTAAGAATAGCTGCGATAATATAGCCGATTACCTCTGCTGCTCCTATTACTATTGACTGCATAGCATGGAATTTCACAAAACGGTTCTCTTTTTCAAGCAGGTAGATTATAAGTCCTGAAAGCCATCCGGCTCCGACCAGAAAACCTACATGTGAAACAAGAACTGCTACTCTTGGTTCCATCCCGGTAGAACTTTTTTTATTAAAATCAGGATGTACCTCTGGTTTTGCATCTGCCATTTTTTCCCCCTTTTAGGTTGATATTTGTTCCATTAGCAAATTCTTAGAATACTTTATAAACAATTTTAAATAAATTTATATTTATTGAAATTTATAATAACAGATTTATATCTTAAATTAAATTAAATTATAAAATAAATAACCATAATTCACTACTCTGATGCCATAATGGAATATGAGCCTACCCTGTTTCCTTCCTTCAGGTTTATTACCTTGACTCCCTGTGTGGATCTTCCGGTCCTGGAAATCGATTTAGCAGGTATCCTTATCAGCACACCGCTTTCAGATATTATCATAAGGTCATATTCATCCTTGAGTATTCCTGCTCCAGTGGCTTTACCTTTTTTTTCTGTTATTTTTAATGTCCTTACGCCCTGTCCGCCTCTTCTTTGCCTATTATACTGAGATAGCGCGGTCCTTTTTCCATAACCGTTTTCCGTAAGTATGAAAAGATCTGCATCAAGTTCCTTTATGACTATCATGGAAAGGACCTCATCATCACCTTTGAGCCTCATGCCCTTCACGCCCTGGGACGCCCTTCCCATCGGCCTGCAGTCCTTTTCACTGAATCTTATGGCCTGTCCATTCCTTGATACCATTATCACTTCATCACTGCCATTGGATTTCTTAACACTTATGAGCTCATCACCTTCATTTATATTAATAGCGATTATCCCATCTTTACGGGATGTGTCATAGGCTTTTATTGCTGTCTTCTTTACAAGACCCTTCTTGGTACCCATTATAAGGTAATGACTGTCATCATACTCCTTTACCGCTATTATTGCCGCAACTTCTTCACCTGGTGCAAATGGGAGAAGATTGACGATCGCCTTTCCCTTGG
>CAYRTF010000152.1:0-4214 GCA_964427165.1 uncultured Actinomycetota bacterium
CCTTTATTGTTCCTGTTCTGTATCCCCATTATTTTCTGTATACGGCGCTTCTGCCAGGACGAGAGTTAGCGTCATATACTTTCCGTCCCGGTATATCCTGATATCCACTTCCTGTCCTACATTTCTCTTAAGTATCTCCGCAAAAAGTTCAAACGGGGTGCTAACAGGCGCTCCATCAAACTCAACGATCACGTCTCCGGACTTTATTCCCGCTTCCTGCGCTGGATAGCCTTCAAGAGTATTTACGATATAGACACCTATTACATCAGTTTCGTCATCTCCCATCTCAACGCCGATATATGGGATCCGGGCCCTGCCGTAATCTATTATCTGTTCCGTAATATTTACTGCGGTATCGCTTGGTATCGAAAAGCCTATCCCGGCGCTTCCTCCGGAAGGAGAAAAAATAAGCGTATTGATGCCGATCACCTGTCCTGTAGAATTTATTAGCGGGCCCCCGCTATTGCCCTGGTTTATGGAAGCATCGGTCTGTATTAGATTGACCATCGGAAGGGTGTCGGCGGAAATGGTAATATCGCGCCCTTTTGCACTTATTACCCCGGTCGTTACTGTCTGCTGCAATCCAAACGGACTTCCTACCGCTATGACGAGCTCTCCCACTTTTACATCATCTATTGATATAAAGCTTGCTGCATCCAGCATTCCTTCTGCTTCTATCTTTATTACCGCTATATCGGTATTGGGGTCCCCTGCTATTAGCTCCGCGGGATATTCCTTCCCGTCAAATAGTGTGACCATTATCTCTTCTGCGGCACCAGCCACATGATTGTTTGTAATAATATAACCATCGCTTGTAAAGATGACTCCGGATCCAAGTCCTTCTACCTGGATCTCTTCGCCAAGAACGTTTTTCTGCGTGGCTCTTACTCTTATGTTTACGACTGTCGGCCTTACTTCTTCAACGATCCTGCTTACCGCATTATCAAATTCCTCAAGGAGAAATTCTTTCCCCCCTATCTTTTCTTCAAGACCCGGCAGGTCTATTTTTTCCCGTGGTTTGTCCACTTCTGTTTTTTGACCGTCCTGCCCGGCACCGGCTTTACCTGATAAAAGTTCTCCCGGGGATACCTTATAAACGACCGATAGTGTTCCCAGCATAAAAAGAGCCCCGATAACGACAAATATGGCTGCGGCTATTATTGAAATGCAACCCTTTATAAAAAATGATTTTCTCCTGCCCTGTTTTTCAAGATCATAATCTTTCATGAATATTCCCTCATTTAATAAAATAATAATTTTTTACACTTGACTTTAGTGTCGCCGGTCCCTTATACGGATCCTACCCATTGTCTCCGTTGCCTTCGCCGGATCCCTGGTTTTCCTGTTCAGGTTCGGATGATTTTTTAAGCGGGAGTGTTCCGGACCTGAGTCTTATAGCATCTTCCTGGATCTTAAGCGCAGCATCTGCAGGCAGTATATCTCCCGCAAGCAGACTGTCTACATTATCGCTTACAGCATTTCTTATTACCATTAAAAGCGGCTCATAAGGTTTGCCCCTGCATATCTTTGCCTGCCCGTAGGCAGCACTTAAAATAATGTCCCCAGCCATCTCCCCGCTCTCATCAATTGATCTAAGGACCGGCAGGGTTGATGTGCTCCCGTTCCATGCAAGCTGGGTTTCTTCAGCCAGCATAAAATCTATGAAGGCCCTTGCTGCCTCCAGCTCGACTCCATAAGTATTAGTATTTATCATAAACCCCAGCCCCGAGATCATGGGTGTGGGATACCTTGTACCTCCCCATACCCTGGGTATTTCTGAAAGTCCTATATTCATTCCTGCTTCAATATATTCTTCCGCGGCGCTATAGTGGTCTATTATCATGTGAGCACTGCCGTTTTTAAAAAGCTCGGCTATTTCACCATATTCCATGCCAGCCTCAAGTATCAGGCTCTGATTATACGCATGTTCCAAAAACTCCAATGTTGACTGTGTGGCCTGCGAATCAAGGGTCAATGAGTTTGTGAAATAGTCTATTATCCAGCCATTATAACCACCTATAAAAGGTATTATCCAGTCCGCTTCGCTTTCATTTAATATAAAACCATAAGTGCCTTCTTCAAAATCCCCGGACTCGTTTATATTTTGCGCATATTCCAGGACTTCTTCAAAATCTGAAGGCGGATTTTCTACAAATTCCTTATTATAATAGAATGTCAAAAAATCATAGCTCCTAAAAGGAACTATATAATTCTTATTATTGTATGCAGATATTTCCCTTAAGCCCTCAAGTATTAATGCATAATCAACCTCATCTACTATTTCTTTTGTAACATTCGACGGAGCAAGGCGCTGCACGCCATCAAGATCCAGAAGGATTATTTCCGGCCCGGCTCCCGCAAGGCTTGCAGCTTCAAATTGATCCTGGAGTTCTTCCTGGCTCCTGAAATGCCTTGTCTCGATATTTATATCCCTGGATAAGGACACGAAACCGTCACGGCTTCCCATAAGGGCCATTCTTTCCCTTGGATCAAGACAGTCCCAGAGGGTGATTGTTGTGATAAGATCTCCGGGAACATCCTCTTCTTCCGGGATCTCTGTTTCTTCCTTTGCTACCGTGTCTTCTTCGGGGCCGGCCGTTTCCCCGCTAAAGAGACTGCACCCCGCTGCGCCTGATAAGACAAGGGCAGCAACTAAAAATAATATTGCGCCCCGGGCTTTTATATCAACTAATATATATTTAAGTTTTTTCATGCTTTCAAACATTGTTTCACCTTATTTTACCCTGGGCCGAAAAATGAATTTTAGGACCAGGCTCTCTTTAAAACACATCTACCAAATTATATTACAAATGAACAATTCATTCTATAATAATGAATCCCTTAACACAATCAAAAACGTGTCCCTGCCCATCCTCCGGGGATTCGGCCTGCTTCCATCCGGCTGTTTTTGAATGCTCGAAAGTTTGTAAATTTTGGCAAAATAATCTATTATAACCTACTAGGTATTTTACTCATCATTATAAACAAAGAATGAAAAAAGACATGAGTGATAAAAAAACAAATTCTACAATCGCAAATAAAAAACCCGGAAAAACAAAGACAAAAATAGAGATAGAAATAAATGGCGGCAAATACTGTGCCTCTCCCGGCCAGACCATCCTTGAAGTGGCCCGCCAGAATAATATTTTTATTCCTACTCTCTGCTATGATCCAAGACTTGGGTCCCAGGGAGCCTGCAGGCTCTGCCTTGTGGAGGTTGAAGGCCGCCCGGAGGCAGTGCCTTCCTGCATTACGAAGGCCGCCAGCGGGATGAAGGTCACCACAGACTCGGATCATATAAATGCGCTTGTCAGGCTAAATCTTGAGATGATAATATCGGACCATCCTCTCGACTGCATGACCTGTGACTCCGCCGGAAGCTGTGCCCTGCAGGATCTTGCATACCGCTATAATGTAGACGGCTCAAGGTTTGCCGGGTCTATTCATAAGAAAAAGGTCCTTGACGATAATCCTTTTATATACAGGGATAATGAAAAATGCATCCTTTGCGGAAGGTGTGTCCGGATGTGCGACGGGGTCGTTGGTTCAAATGCGATCGGGTATGCCGGGAGAGGCTTTGAAAGTGAGATAGTCCCCGCATTTGAACAATCGCTTAAAGATACTGACTGCGTATTCTGCGGTAATTGCATATCTACCTGCCCTGTGGGGGCACTGCAGCCAAAACCATACCTCAAAAAGGCCAGGATCTGGCAGGTCGACAAGGTCATGACCACTTGTCCTTACTGTGGTGTCGGATGCCAGCTGGAACTTCATGTCAAAGACAATAAGATCGTCAATGTGACTTCCCCCGCTGGAGAAAATCTTAATTGGGGAAATCTCTGCGTAAAGGGCCGTTTCGGCCTGGATTTTGTCCAGAGCGAAAAGAGGCTCACCGATCCTCTTCTAAAAGACAGCGGTGGAAGATTTAAAAAGGTCGGCTGGGAAAAAGCTATTGAGGCTGCTGCCGCCAGATTATCAGATATTATTAAAAAGCATGGTCCTGATTCTGTCGGTATCTTGAGTTCTGCAAAAGTCACAAATGAGGAAAATTATTTGATGTCTAAGTTTGCAAGGGCTGTAGTCGGCACCAATAACATAGATCACTGCGCGCGCCTGTGCCATGCTTCCACGATCACCGGACTTATACCCACTTTTGGAAGCGGAGCCATGACCAATTCAATAAATGATATAAAAGATTCCAGAGCCTCTATAAT
>CAYRTF010000153.1:0-4130 GCA_964427165.1 uncultured Actinomycetota bacterium
GGACCCGGGGGAGGGCCAGGCGGCGACCTCTACCTTACTGTTAATATCTCCAAACATAATATTTTTACGCGCAAAGATAAAGACCTCTATGTAGAGGTCCCTGTGACCATAAAGGAAGCATATTACGGTGGAAAGATAAACATACCCACATTTGGAGGAAAAGTGGATATGAAGCTTCCAAAAAAGACACAGTCTGGAAAGACCCTGAGACTTAAAGGCAAGGGAATGCCAGGGATCAAGGGCGGAAGCAATGGAAACCTTTATGTCAAGATCAGGATTGTCTTTCCAGAAAAGATGAGTCCAAAACAAAAGAAACGATTTGAGGAATTTTTAAAAGATTATGATGAAAACCCGAGAGATAATATTACTGTTTAAATACAGTAGAATAATTAATTATTAGAAGAGGTGATTTATATATGCAATTTGATAAATTTACATTAAAATCTCAGGAGGCACTATCTGATGCACGTAACATTGCATCTGAAAACGGGCACCAGAGCATAGAGGATGTTCATATTATGTCTGCAATGCTAAGGCAAACGGAAGGGATAATAATCCCGGTTCTCCAAAAACTGGAAGTCGATCCAGGGGACTCTAAGGCCAGAGTGGATAACCTTATAAAAAATACTCCAAAAGTCACCGGAGGAGCGGCACAGCTATATATTAGCAATGAACTTAATAATATACTGGAGGACTCTTTCAAGGAAGCACGCCAGCTAAAGGATGAATATGTCTCAACCGAGCACATACTCATCTCAATGGCACAGAGCAAGGGGGAAATCGGTAGGCTGCTCAAAGAATCTGGTGTAACAAAGGACAGGATCTACCAGGTACTGGTAGAGATCAGGGGCAGCCAGAGGATCACGGACCAGAATCCCGAAGATAAGTACCAGGCTCTACAAAAATTTGGAAAGGATATTACAGATCTTGCCAGGAAAGGAAAGCTTGACCCGGTGATCGGCAGGGATGAAGAGATAAGGAGGGTCATACAGGTCCTTTCAAGGAGGACAAAGAATAATCCTGTGCTGATCGGCGAACCGGGAGTAGGAAAAACAGCTATTGTAGAGGGGCTTGCAAACAGGGTAGTCTCCGGTGATATTCCTGAAGGACTGAAAAATAAAAAGATAATAGCCCTTGATATGGGCGCCCTTATAGCAGGGGCAAAATACAGGGGAGAGTTTGAAGACAGGCTAAAGGCAGTATTGAAAGAAGTAGCCAAAGCTGAAGGGGAGATAATACTGTTTCTGGATGAACTTCATACAATTGTGGGGGCAGGAGCAGCCGAAGGGGCAGTAGATGCTTCCAATATGCTAAAACCGATGCTTGCCAGGGGAGAACTTCATGCAATCGGGGCGACTACTCTTGATGAGTATAGAAAATATATTGAGAAGGATGCAGCGCTTGAGAGGAGGTTTCAGCCCGTACAGGTAAATGAGCCATCTGTTGAAGACACAATATCGATCCTGAGGGGGCTCAGGGAAAAATATGAGGTCCACCACGGAGTCAGGATACAGGATACTGCCCTGGTGTCTGCGGCAATACTTTCTGACAGGTATATTTCTGACAGGTTCCTGCCGGATAAGGCGATCGACCTGGTCGATGAAGCAGCCTCCAAGCTGAGGATAGAAATAGACAGTATGCCTTCGGAAATAGATGAGGTAGAGAGAAAGATAAAACAGGGCGAAATAGAGATCCAGGCCCTGAAAAAGGAAAAGGACAAAGCTTCAAAGGACAGGCTGGAAAAGATCAAAAAGCAGATCGCCGGGCTTAAAGAGACAAGCGATTCCATGAAGGTCCACTGGCAGCAGGAAAAGGACATTATCTCAAGGATCAGGAGCCTTAAGGAAGAAATCGAGAGAACAAGGACCGAAGCCGAGCAGGCCGAAAGGGATGCGGATCTTGCTAAGGCCGCCGAACTAAAATATGGAAAGCTTCTGGAACTGTCAAAAAAGATCAAAGAAGAGAATAAGAATCTCGGGGAGCTCCAGAAAGAAAAGAAGATGCTTAAAGAAGAAGTAGACGATGAAGATATAGCAGAAACAGTAGCAAAATGGACAGGAATACCTGTCACCAGGCTTATGGAAGCAGAGGTCGAAAAGCTTGTCCATATGGAAGACAGATTGAGGCAGAGAGTCATAGGACAGGATGAGGCAATAACTGTAGTCTCAAATGCTATAAGAAGGGCAAGGGCAGGACTGCAGGATCCGAACAGGCCCATAGGATCATTCATATTCCTGGGTCCTACCGGAGTAGGCAAGACAGAGCTCTCGAAAGCTCTTGCAGAATTTTTATTTGATGATGATAGAGCCATGGTCCGGGTAGACATGTCTGAGTATATGGAAAAGCATACCGTCTCAAGGCTGATAGGGGCCCCGCCCGGGTATGTAGGCTATGAGGAAGGCGGATATCTTACAGAAGCTGTAAGGAGAAAACCCTATAGTGTAATACTCCTTGATGAGATAGAAAAGGCCCATAGTGATGTATTTAATATACTTCTCCAGATAATGGATGACGGCAGGTTGACAGATGGGCATGGACGTACAGTGGATTTTAAAAATACAGTGATCATCATGACCTCAAATATCGGAAGCCAATGGATAACAGAGCTCGGGGAAAAAGATGAAAAGGAAATGAATAAGAGGATAGAAGAGGCGATGAAAAATAATTTCAAACCGGAATTTTTAAACCGTGTTGATGATATTATTATATTCCACAGGCTGGGAATAGAAGAGATCGAGAAGATTGTAAATATACAGATAGAGGATCTAGGTAAAATACTGTCTGCCAGGAAACTGTCTGTTGAGATATCCGGTAATGCAAGAAAGCTTCTGGCAAAAGAGGGTTTTGACCCGGTATACGGGGCAAGGCCCTTAAAAAGGGTGATCCAGAATGAAGTACAAAATGTCCTTGCTATGAAACTATTAAATGGTGAGATAAAAGAAGGAGATACTGTATCTATTGATGTAACCGGACCGGAAGGAAGGGTACTTGAATTTAAATCGAAACGGCCGTAGGGAGCATAATGGAAAATGATTATGCAGTCGAAGTAAAGGACCTGAAGAAAATATATGGAGACACAATAGCTGTTGACGGAATATCGTTTAATATCACGAAAGGTGAAATATTCGGTCTCCTGGGCCCCAATGGGGCAGGGAAGACGACCACACTGGAGTGTATCGAGGGACTTAGAAAGCCAGATAACGGTTCTTTTAGCCTGATGGGGCTAAGTACCGGCCATGATCATATTAATATACGGAATATGATCGGGGTCCAACTGCAGTCATCGGGACTTCCCGCGACCATGCGGGTAAATGAAGCCATGAATTTTTTTTGCGCATACCATAGGACAGCACCAGGAAATGATCTACTGGAAAGACTTGGTCTTATAGAAAAAATAAATACACAATACCAGTTCCTTTCAACCGGCCAGCAGAGAAGGCTGACACTTGCACTTGCCCTGGCCCACAAACCCCCGGTCCTCATCCTTGATGAACCTACAGCAGGACTTGATGTAGGCTCAAGGGTAGAACTTCATAAGATCATGGAGGAGCTCAAAAATTCTGGTACCACTATTTTGCTTGCAACCCATGATATGGCTGAGGCGGAAAAGACAACAGACCGTGTAGCTATTTTACTTAATGGAAGAATAGTGGCGACCGGAACACCAAAGGAAATAACATCTACAGGATCGGGTTTAACACGGATATCTGTACAGGTAAGAGGATCAAGCCTTTCAAATACAGCCAGTGAATTTCCCAAAGTCGTAAAATCTTCTTCAAGAGACGGATATAAGGTCTATTTCAGTTCGGATGCAGGTATGACAGTTTCCGCAATAATAAAATATATATCAGAAAAAAATGATGAACTTATCGATCTAAGGGTAGAGAGGCCATCACTTGAAGAACGTTTTCTGGAAATAACCGCCAGGGCGGATAATTGATGAGAGCTTTTAAAAATCATTTTGTTTTCGAGTTTAAAACCGGTATAAGAGATAAGAATCTACTGCTCTTAAATTACCTTTTCCCCCTGGGTTTTTATGCTCTTATAAGCATATTGATGGTAAATATAAATCCGGTGTTTATCGAGACCTTAATCCCTGCAATGATACTGATCTCTATTCTTGCAAGCAC
>CAYRTF010000154.1:0-4128 GCA_964427165.1 uncultured Actinomycetota bacterium
CTCTTCACTTTTCTTTCTGTCTGCCGGTGCCTTTTTATCTTTTACTGCCGCGGCCGGAGCCGGTTTTTCCCCTGTTTCCCCTTCAGCCATAACTGCAGGAGTCTGTTTACCTGTAAGACCTACTATTGTCAGGTTGGTCTTCATCACTTTTATACCCAGTTTTTCTGAAGCCAGGGTGGATGCTCCTTTTGTTATCTCCTGTATTTTATCCGGCAGGTCCTGGTCCTCAGATAATCTGGCAAACATATTTATTATTATTCCATTTGATCTGGGATTAATTTTGACCCTTACATCCTCAAGACCATTTAGTTTGCTGATAGTGCTTTTTATTTGTTCTTCAATGGTGCCTATGGTTATCATGGTGAAGCCAGATTTTGAACTTGATATACTTGCCGTCCTGGATCTTCCTGGATAAAACTCAAGTATTAATAGAAAAATAGATATGATAAGTATAAAAAGAAGTGCAAGAGTCGCTACATATGGATTGATATCATTTGCAGGATTTAGTATTTTCTGGCCCATCCCGGACCAATCAATAAAATTTGCAAATTCATTTACAATTGCAAACAGGCCGAAAAAAACAAGACATACTAGAATTATGATCACTGATACCTTATTAAATATATTCATTTCATCTCCTTGAAAACCGGGGCACTTAAAATCATTTAAAGATTATAATACAGGTGTTTAAAAGTCAATCAAAGCATCTGATATTGTGGTATTGTTTGGAAAACATTTTTTAAATGACTGGTTTCTGTCTGGTATTATTCTCAGGTACTTACTGTCAAAATAAAACTAACTGATTTTTTTTCAGTCTAATACAATAATGAAAGTGTGGGTATCTGTATAATATTACCATTATTTCTATTTGTATCAGTATCTGTGATGAAAATATTTTTTATCAATGTCAATGTCAGGGCATCTATTTTGAGGAGAGTCAAATGAAAACACTGATTTTTATAAATCCTGCCTCTGCTGGAGGTAAAGCTATTGCGTCCAGGGATGAAATAAGTTCAGAGCTTGACCGCCTTGGAGTAGATCATGATATTCATATGACTAAAAGCCTGGAAGACCTTGTAGCTACCACCAGAAAAGGACTCGACTCTGACTACTCAAATTTCATAGCGGTCGGTGGTGACGGGACCCTTCACCACATGATCAATGTGCTTGCAGGAAGCAGTAAGAATCTTGGAATAATACCTATGGGCTCCGGTAATGATATAGCTATTAACCTGGGGATCCCTTCTGATATCAAAAAATGCTGCAGAATCATAAAGGACCAGAATGTAAAAAAACTTGATCTGGGGCTCATCAATGATAAGCACTATTATTTATGTATAGCCGGGTCGGGCTTTGATTCTGAGGTAAATGATCTGGCAAATAATACCAGATACCCTATAAAGGGGCCATCGAAATACACTTATTCTGTTTATAAGACTCTCCTTACCTTCCAGTCAAAGGAATTTACGGTCACCTCTGACGGTGATGGGCGTAGCATATATGGAATGATGATAGCATGCGCAAATCTTCCAAGTTATGGCGGGGGAATGAAAATCGCTCCGGATGCATCTGCGTCGGACGGATTATTTGATATCTGCATCATCAAAAGGATGAGTAAACTGCATTTCATAAAAGTATTTCCCAAAGTATTCGAGGGCAAACACACAGATGACCCTAGTGTTGAGATATTCAGGACCAGGGAAATGAAACTGGAAAGCGATTATGACTTCAGTGTTTTTGCTGACGGAGAATATATATGTAAACTGCCCGCGGTATTTAAAATAGCCCCTGGAAAATTGAATTTTCTTCTGCCGTCCTAAGAGCCTCTCCCAGCTTTAATTATATCTTGCCCAGACTCCATCCTTTATTAGAAATACGGTCGAAGGCGGATTTAGCCTGTCGCCATTTGAATCAAATTGAATATCTCCTGTCACACCGTTAAAAGAGATCTCCCTTAGCTCCGTCATGAAATCTTCCGGTATTACAGAATTGGACCTCTGCATTGCCTCGATCACAAGAAATACCGCATCATATGCATATGGAGCGTATTCTCCGGGACCATCAATGGAAAATGTAGACTCTTCTTTTAGGCTGTCAAGCATCTCATTGTAATCATGCCAGAAATTCACAGCATCCGGATCCTCAGAGTATATGGCAAGTGAAGGCGGTTCCGGGATTATGGCAATTGTGCCTTCCAGGTCCGAAGGATCCGCATATGAAAAAATAGATTCATCCATGCCCAGGGTTTCAGTGATGAACCTTGACTCAAGACCCAACCGCCTCACTTCTTTTATCATCAGGGCCAATTCATTGTGCCTGGCAGCAAAGAATATGTAATCGGGTTCGTCTATCAGGAGGTTCTCTGCCAGTACCGTCAAGTCATCTTCACCTATCCTTATTGAATATCTTCTTAAGATTTCCTTGTCTTGCTCATTAAATAATTCTTCCATAAAATCTACAAGATCGCTTGAATAATCTTCCCTGTTATCTATAAATATTATTTTTTGCGGTTCAATATCAGTGATTATAAAATCAGTAATATTCTCTATCTTTTGTTTATTATTTATGATCATCCTGAAAAAATTATTGCTCCCTGAAGCGATATCTGTTTTCTGTGCGAATGGAGTTATTATCGGAATATCATATTCACCGTAAACCGGTATCGATACTTTAGTCGTACCATCAAAAGTCGAGCCGATCACTGCCGCTACCCCCTGGTCGACCATTTCTCTTGCAATAAGAAAAGCCTTTTCCGGATTACCTTCATCATCACTGGTAACAAGTTCTATTTTATAATCAAAGCCTCCTATATTGACCGGAGATATTTTTGATATGGCCAGTTCCATGCTTACAAGCTGGTCCTCACCAAAAGATCTGTACTGCCCTGAAAGTACTGCCTGATTTCCAATTTTGATTATTTTCTCCCTGGTATCACATGCCGCGAAGTTCATTGCAAAAATCACGATCATAAAAATAGAAATAATAATACCCGAGCTGGCTACTTTTCTTTTAAATATGCCCAAAAAGTTCATAATCTACCTCAAATAAACTAGAATAATTGTAAAAACAATAAAAAAGATTATACCAAAAAAAGGTCAATTAATAATTACTTTTAAATCAAAAAGTCGTTAGAAATAAATTTCTATGGGCTTACGCCCATAGTATTTACTACTTCAGGCTTCGCCTGTCCGCTTCCAGCGGGGCGCCTCCATCTACAAGCTTACGCATGCAGTATTTCTGGCGAAATAAAATATTATCCATTATAAACTAAGCATCTTTTTGGTTCAGTCGGTGATCCTGAAAAAATATTTTCACACCAAATGCAAAAATAATCGAAATTATTTCCGAAAAAACATAATTTATTGTATTATCAGACTTAATTGCCAACCTTTTTTACGAGGAGGGAATATGAGTAGAACAGCAATTGTTACTGACAGTACTTCAGATATACCAAAAGATATGATCAAAAAATATCATATCACATCTGTACCGCTGTCAGTTATATTTGAAGAAGAAACGTTTCTGGATGATGGGAAACAAATAACAACAGAAGAATTCTATAAGAAATTAAGATCTGCTGAAAAGCTTCCCACCACAACCCAGCCCACCCCCAAAGATTTTATAGAGGTATACAATGATCTCCTTAAGGATCATGAACAGGTATTGTCCATCCACATATCAAAAAAGATGTCCGGGACGATTAATTCTGCTGAAATGGCAAAACAGCAGATGCCTGATGCTCCAATAGAGATAGTGGATTCGGGATATGTACACATGCCGCTGGGTTTTTTAGCTTTAGAGGCTGCAAAAATAGCTGATGCTGGTGGATCATATGATGAAATATTATCCACTGTTGATGACCTGAAAAGCAAGATGAATGAATTATTCGTACCCAGTACCCTCGAATACCTGAAAAAAGGAGGAAGGATCGGAAAGGCCAAGGGACTTATTGCATCTCTTCTTGAAATAAAACCTATTCTTTCAATACATGATGGCGAGGTTTCCCAGTTTAAAACTGCAAGAAGATGGAATCAGGCAAAAACTGAAATCCTTAATTCAATGGAGGCCATAATAGATGATCCTTCAAAACTGATCGTTTCAGTAGGTGACTCTGATACAAAAGAGGAC
>CAYRTF010000155.1:0-4120 GCA_964427165.1 uncultured Actinomycetota bacterium
TATGTTCACACTTTATCAATTTGTTCCGGTCATGTAAAGGATAACTTGAAAATTAGTCAGAAAGTTTTTTTCTTTGATCATGTATTGATTTATCTTCCACTAAAATCCTGTATGATCCAATATAGATGTTGAAAATAATCTGATCCTGTATTATATTAATCCCCCATAGAAGGATTAAATTTAGGATAAAATGGAAAACATTAAAGTACCAAAAACAAAAAATGAAAAGGCCAGGATAGTCCATAGATTTAAAATTGCCAGAGGGCACCTTAACAAACTAATTGAGATGGTGGAAAATGATGACTATTGCATAGACCTGATCACTCAAAGTCTTGCTGTTAGAAAAGCTATCAGGTCTACTGAAAAAGTTATATTGGAAAGGCACCTTAGAACCTGCTTTAAGAAAGCTATGACCAGGGGCAGCAGCAAGGATCAGGACAGGATGATAAAAGAGATCCTGGATATTGAAGATTATCACGACCGGTAGGCTGTATCCACTCACCTATGATTTTTCTGACTGGTCCCTTATTGAAGGTAGATCAGGATCTTCGGTTGAACGTTTTATTAAGACAGGATTTAGCCGGACAGCTTGATCAAGGGATCCAGCTTCAGAGCGCTCTTCATCAGTAAGTCTATCTATTAAAATTTTTTCTTCCTGATGGACCCGATCTATTAATTCTAATAATCTCTGTTTGAATCCGCTCATGATCAGCCTTTAAAAAATTATATTAGATCCCATTACCTTACAAAGATACACTAATTATTAAAAAAGTATTCCTGCAATATCTCCTGCCCGGGCTTTATCCTTATAACCTCATCATTATCCCAGCTTCCGTCTACCAGCATCTTAAGGAGTCTGGAGGATCCTTTTATTTCTATCAATTCTATCTCTTTTTCCAGGACATCACTCATGAAGGCTACCATATCCTCGGCATAATCCCTGTGGATCTTTTCAATATCGTCATTATTTATAAGGACAACTCTTCTGTAGTTCTTCAGCATTTCAGCTGCAAGAAACCTGGCCATTGATTCATCGTATTTTTTCCCATAACGTTCCCTGGCCTTGAACCATTCCTTTGGAATCTTATCTTCCTGGCCGGTCCATATCAGGTATCCCCTGTAAGGATCACCTCCGTACTCGATCCATCCTTTGCACAGGTAATAGGTGGCCGGATCTTTTTTGAATACTTCTATATACCTTTCTCTTGAACCTAAAAATAAGCTTATGCAGTCGTCGACTTTGGGTATGATCATCTCATGCCTATCAGACTTTAACCCGACTACTCCATTGCTGCACTGCCCGTAGACTAAAATGATGTTTTTATATTCATCCCCGACCTTATCGATCTCTTCCTGCAGTTTCACCCTCATAGTGTCCGGGGTATCATGTAAATGCTGCTCCATGAAAACACAATCCAGATCATTGTGATTTTGTCTTTTAAATTCTTCAAATTCATTTTTCATTACATCACATACTATGGCTATATTTTTCATGTTCTTATCTTTCTTTTTATTGAATGCCTGAGTTTCTCAGTTTGATCATATTCATAGATTATATTAAATAATTTCAATCTATTCTAATAAATATCATTGAATTATCATTTAGTGGAATTCATGCCTTTTATTGTGGACATAGATTGTTCAATCCTGTGAAAGATAGTTGCCGTTCTCAAACTGGCTGTAATAGAGGTTTGCATAGAAACCATTCTTTTCCAGAAGCTGCGAGTGATCTCCCTGCTCCACTATATCTCCATTATCCATCACAAGTATGAGGTCGGCATTCCGGATCGTGCTGAGTCTGTGTGCTATTATAAAACTTGTGCGGTCCTTCATCAGATTATCCATCGCATTCTGGATCAGAAGCTCCGTACGTGTATCTACCGAACTTGTAGCTTCATCAAGGATCAGTATTTTTGGATCGGCAAGTATCGCCCTTGCAATAGTTATTAACTGCTTCTGTCCCTGGGAAATATTTGAAGTCTCCTCATTAAGTATGTGATCATAGCCCTTTGGAAGTGTGTGTACAAAATGATCCACGTATGCGATCTTTGAGCTTTCGATCACTTCTTCATCTTTTGCGTCACGTTTCCCATACCTTATATTCTCCATGATGGACCCATTGTAGAGCCAGGTATCCTGGAGGACCATCCCGAATATCGACCTGAGGTCCTTTCGGGTAAAGTCCTTTATATTATTGCCGTCTACAAATATGCCGCCGCTATTGACATCATAAAAACGCATAAGCAGTTTTACCATAGTTGTTTTTCCGGCGCCTGTAGGTCCCACAAGGGCTATCTTCTGTCCCGGTTCCACATCAGCCGAAAAGCCTTTGATTATCATCTGTCCGGGCTTATATCCAAAGTGAACATCGTCGAACATAACCCTTCCGGAGATACTGGAAGGTTTTACCGGATTTTTTGTATCCCGGGATTCTTCATTTTCTTCAAGGAATTCAAATACCCGTTCCGCCGAAGCTGCTGTCTGCTGGAGGATATTAGAAATATTTGCCATCTGTGAAATGGGCTGCATAAATGTCCTTACATATAATATGAAAGCCAGGATCTCTCCTACGGACAGCTTTCCCTGTACAGCGAGCCATCCTCCAAGTACCGATACTGCAACATAGCCCAGGTTCCCTACAAAGAATGCTATCGGCATCATCATCCCTGAGAGGAACTGGGATTTCCATGCCGCTCCGTAAAGGATATTATTAAAACCATTGAACTTCTCTATGCTCTTTTTCTCACCATTAAAGGCTTTCATCACATTGTGTCCGCCAAACATCTCTTCAATATGACCATTTACATGCCCAAGATAATCCTGCTGCTGCTTAAAATACTTCTGGGAGCGTTTGACCACGGTCATTATCATAACAAGTGATAGCGGGATTATGAGGACCGATACCAGTGTCATTATCCTGCTTATAGTAAGCATCATTACAAGTATGCCTATGACAGTGGCAACCGAGGTTATTATCTGCGTAAGACTCTGATTTAAGGTCTGATTTATCGCGTCAACATCATTTGTCACGCGTGATAGGACCTCGCCCTGATTTGTATCGTCAAAATATTTAAGGGGCATCCTATTGATCTTTTTAGATATATCCCTCCTGAACCGGTAGGTTATCTTCATGGAAACACCGGACATTATCCATCCCTGCACATATAAGAATAGTGCAGATGCCGCGTACAGGCCCAATGCTATAAGGATAATATTACCGATATACTTAAAATCTATGCCGCTCCCGGTCCCTGATATGGTCCCTATTACTCCCTCGAAAAGTTTAGTCGTAGCATTACCTATTATTTTAGGTCCCGCTATTGCAAATGCAGTAGATGCCGCGGCAAAGATCATCACCACAAGCACCTGCGCTTTAAACTTTCCAATATATTTTATAAACTTCTTCAGGGTCCCCTTGAAATCGCGCGGTTTTTCACCCTGCATTTGTATTCCTCCGCCGCGGGGTCCAAATCCCATAGGACCTCCTCCTCCCGGACGCTGCCCGCTTCTGGCGAACCCTCCGAAACCTATTGGACCCGAAGATCTTTCTTTTGTTTTCCTGGATTTATCGCTCACGCCAGTTCCTCCTTGCTGAGCTGGGACAGGGCGATCTCCCTGTAAGTCCCGCAACTCTCCATCAGCTCCCTGTGCGTACCCTTTCCCACGATCTTGCCTTCATCAAGCACAATGATCTGCTGGGCATTCATAACGGTTCCCACCCGCTGTGCAACAATAAATTGCGTGGTTTTTGCCGAATATTTTTTAAGGGCTTTCCTGAGAGCCCTGTCAGTTTTGAAATCAAGCGCGGAAAAACAGTCATCAAGCACAAGTATCTCCGGATCTTTTACTAATGCACGGGCTATTGAAAGCCTTTGTTTTTGACCTCCTGATACATTTTTTCCGCTCTGGGATATCCCTGTGTTAAAACCTTCAGGGTTTTTGCTGATAAATTCAAGCGCCTGGGCGATTTCTGCTGCCTCCTTTATTTTCTGGCCGCTTGCATTTTCATCTGCATAACGGAGGTTGCTTTCAATCGTACCGCTGAAGAGTATATTTCTTTGGGGGACATACCCGATCTTTTCCCTGAGATCATGCTGGGCAACTTCCCTTATATCAATAC
>CAYRTF010000156.1:0-2071 GCA_964427165.1 uncultured Actinomycetota bacterium
GTTTCTCTTTGTCCTGTAGATAAGCGCTGTCTTTAGTCCGCTAAAACTGAAGTTAAAATCACCGCTGTCGATCATGGGGCGGGGAAGATCTACTGCACGGCCGTTTCCTTTCCTTGAAAGCCTGTCGATCACCGGACCTCCGGGATAACCAAGGCCAAGATACCGTGCGATCTTATCGAATGCCTCGCCTGCAGCATCATCTACTGTGTGACCGACCTCGCTTATATTCCACCCGCCATCAACAAGATATAGACTTGAATGTCCCCCCGACACTATAAGCCCCAGGAAATCTCCTTTTATTCCGGGATTTTCCAGTAGATTTGAATACAGATGCGCCTCAAGATGATTTACTGCTATAAGAGGTATGCATTTTGCATAGCTTATCGCTTTAGCTGCACCCACACCGACTAAAAGAGATCCTATGAGTCCGGGACGGTTAGTCACACTTATTGCGTTGATTTCCTCAAGGCTCTTACCTGCTTTTCCAAGAGCTTCCCTTATCACAATATCTATCATCTCGATATGCCTGCGGGACGCCACCTCCGGCACAACACCGCCGTATTTTCTGTGGATCTCGTTCTGTGAAGATACCACATTGGAGAGTATCTCTGACCCGTTACAGATAATGGACGCGCACGTGTCATCACAGGAGGTCTCTATTCCCAGTACATGTATACTATCTTTTTTTTGTGCCCTTGCCTGTTTATTTATATTCATTTATTCCAAAAATGTTCTTCTTTGTTCCTATGCTATTATATTGATCCGTCAAATAAAAATTACTCTCCAAAAGGTGCGAACTCCCTCACATATACTGGATCTATCCTCTCTGGTTTTTCTTTTCTTTTTACAAGAAAATCTATACATCCACTCAGGTTGCTTCCTGCAGGTTCGGTATTTTTCTTATCCAGCATGATTCTCCCTTCACTGTCTGCCAGCCCGGACAGCATCTCCTTATAATTATTTAAGCAGTTCCCCCCAATGATAAGTCTTGCATTCTTATAGACCCCGTTTTCTCTATCTGGTATGCAAAAGTCCCCATCGTTAAAAAGACCTGAGATTTTTTTATTAAACAGATCTTTTTGAACCAGATGATTCTTACTTATATTTATTGCGGAATAATTGCAGCTTCCGATTTTAACCTCTGAAATAGGACGGTAGTCTTTTCCATATCCATATCTTGCCTGCCCCTTCTCTATCGCAATTTCATAAAAAGAATAGTAGAGCTCTCCTTTTCTTACATCCAGGCAGGGTGCAATTATAACCGGGATACCGGATCTTAAGCTTTTACTTATATACCCGGCGCTTGAACGTGCAATCCCCAATGCAAAAACATCAAGTGCGTTGATCCCGTATGCCGGCCTGTCAAGAACCCAGGAAAGAGTCTTGATGATGCTTATACCTATGCGTGTTCCTGTAAAATCCCCGGGTCCCGCATTTATACCCAGAATATCAATGCTACCCAGACCTGTATGGCTGCCCTTTAAGACATGGTCAATATGGGTCATTATTTTTTCCATATGCTTCAAGCACTTACTGTCAGAGACTCCGGAAATGATCTTTCCGTCCCTGCTGAGGTTTATCATCAATTTCTTTGTAGTGCTGTCTATGCTTAAAACATGCATCATGTATACTGGATATCCTCTCTTGCCAATATCTTTTTTAATATATTAAGTTTCTTGTTCCAGTAATCGCTGCCGCTATCAAATCTGATAATCCTTTTATTCATGCTTTCTTCATCTTCAATGACGTAATTAAAACTTATAATTAAATAGTCTTTCTTTATATATTGTCTGATCTTTTCTCCCCACTCAATGCACAATACGGCCGAATCATCATATATATAGTCATCAATACCGATATTATCAAATTCATCTACACCATCTAATCTATAAAAATCGATATGCACAAGCCTTAGCTTTCCAGCATCGTATTGGTTTAGAATAGTGAAGCTCGGGCTTGAAAGGTTTTCCTTTATCCCCAGTCCATCTGCAAGACCAGATACAAAGGCTGTCTTTCCGCCGCCAAGCTCGCCGGAGAAGTCGATGCGGCCCTGCTGTTCCTGTCCCAAGGA
>CAYRTF010000156.1:2081-4102 GCA_964427165.1 uncultured Actinomycetota bacterium
TTTTGAAAATTTCTTCCCAAGGTCTATTGTGGCCTGCGATGATCTAGAGAGTATTTCCAGATACATATTAAAACAATCCCAGCTGATGGTTTTCATCACTTTTATAGCCTTCCTCCCGGTTTTCATTTTCCCCTGCAGGAGATGGCTCCACCTTATTTTCTGAATCCAGCAGATCCTTTACTCTCAGGAAGTCTTTTTGCAGTATCTCTATTCTGGAAGGATTGTAAAGCACAGCAGCGGGATGGTTTATGGGAAGTATTGTCCTTCCGTTCCGGTGGAACACTTTTCCCCTGAGCCCCGTGATACCATGGCTCGTATCAAGTATGAGCTGTGTTGAATACTTGCCAAGGGTGCATATGATCTTTGGGTTTATTATATTTATCTGTTCAAAAAGATACTCTTTGCAGGTATCGATCTCCTCTATCCTGGGGTCCCGGTTACCAGGAGGCCTGCATTTTAATACATTGGCAATAAATACTTCTTTTCTATTCATGCCAATGGACCCGAGCAGGTCATCAAGTATTTTTCCGGCCCTCCCCACGAAAGGAAGGCCCTGGAGATCCTCATTTTTACCGGGAGCTTCCCCTACAAACATAAGCTCTGCACCCGCATTACCACTTCCAAAGACAAACCTGGTCCTGACTTCATGAAGTTTGCACTGGCGGCAATTATTTATTTTGTAAAAAAAGCTCTTAAGTTTTTCTCTTTTATCTTCCATAAAATTTATCTATTTGTTTATGAAAATAATAGCACAAAATTTAACGACTATAATAATCATTTATGAATTATTATCAAGATATTTTAAATATGTCCTTTTATGTTTACAATATATCCTTTTTTATTTATGATTTAGGATGTCTACTAAAGAGTACCAGGCAGAAAGAAAATATGAGAATGAAAACATTACTGGCGATAACTCTGGTCATAGCGATGGTCTCTATCTTCTTTATAGGATGTGCACCTGAACCTGTATCTATAGAGTCAATAACTCTCAGCAAGGATATTGATCAGGACTCTGCCCCGGTCGACCCGGCAACAGAATTTAAGTCAGGTACCTCGATCATCTATATTTCTATAAAAGTAAGTAATATGACCCCAAAAGACAGGCTTGCTGTTGAGTGGAATTATCTTGAAACCGGAGATGAGATAAATACCTCGGACTTTACTACAGAGGAAACCGGTTCAGGCTACATAGGATTTAATATAATGGTGGACCAGGGCTTCCCCACAGGAAACTATAATGTGCTTGTCTACCTGAATGATGAGCTATATGAGACCCTGGAATTTTCGGTTAAGTAAGTATTGCCAGTACCAATAATTATTTACCTCATACTTCAATTATAATCTGGGGATTAATTTTATTTCTAACTCAGCATTAAGACCTTCAGCAAGTCTTGTAAGTTTTTCAATCGATGGATTTGCATTGCCATTTTCCAATCTTGCTATATTGGATTGCTTGTCATTTATTCTTTTTGCTAATTCTTGCTGAGACAAATTCAACATCTTTCTTAGTTCAATAACTTGTCTTATTACCTGATATTTGGGTTCTAATCTTTCTAATTCTATTTTCAGCATCGGGTCATTTTTAAGTAAGAGCTTTTTGGCTTCTTTCCATCTCATATAAATCACCTTCTTGAATTTTTATATTCATTCATCCTATTTTTAGCAATTTCTAATTCCTTAATATCCGTTTCATTCTTCTTCTTAATAAAAACATGAAGAAGTACAAATAGCCTGCCTCGAAATAGAAAATAAAAAATTCTGTAATAATTAGAGCTAAATCTTATCCTCAGCTCCCACAAACCATTATACCTTTTACCTTTAATCTTCCATAATTTTGGAGGACCAAGTTCAATTCCGTAATCCTTAAGTAATTCTATTTCATTAATTACTTTTGCTTTTTCTTTTGTAGATAAACTATCAATAAAATCAAAGACTGGTTTATAACCATCTGATAGCTCGTAAAATTCAATCTCCCACTGTATGCTCATTATATATCATATATGATATTATTTGTCAAA
>CAYRTF010000157.1:0-4095 GCA_964427165.1 uncultured Actinomycetota bacterium
GATCGATGGTGGCTACCTCAGGCGGGGGATTCTCACTGATGGCTGAGGGCCTTGGGAGCGCAGCGATGACTGAGACACCTTTAGTGGTCGTACTTTCTCAGAGACCTGCTCCTGCAACGGGGCTTCCGACATGGACAGAGCAGGGGGATATGCTTTTTGCTATCCATGCATCACATGGTGAGTTCCTGAGAGTCGTGATGGCTCCGGGAGATCCGGAAGAGTGCTTTTATCTGACTGGAAAAGCTTTTTACCTTGCTGAAAAGTACCAGATACCTGTAATGATCATGCTGGACAAATACTTATCCGAAAGTCATTTTTCTTGTGAAAAATTTGAATTTAAAAAGATAAAAGCCAGCCGTGAAAACCTGATCAGGAAAGATAAAAATATAGAAGATGATTATAAGAGATATAAAAATACTGAAGACGGTGTTTCTCCAAGGGTCGTTATAGGGTTGAAAAAAGGTGTGTGCATAGTAAATAGTGATGAGCATGATGAATATGGTTTTTCAGAAGAGGATCCCCATAACCGCAAGCTTATGACAGATAAGAGATTCCGCAAGATCAATACATTGATCGATGAAATACCACCGCCAAAGAAGTATGGTCCGCTGGATGCTGAAGTGACGATATGGAGCTGGGGTTCATGCAAGGGTCCTATTCTTGAGGCTATGAATGTATTGAACCAGAATGGAAAAAAGGTAAACCTGGTTCATTTTACTTATTTATATCCCTTTGAGCAGGACCTTGTTGAAAAATATATTGACAGGACCAGAAAGAATATAGTAGTTGAAAATAATAAGACATCACAGCTTTCCAAGTTAATAAATATGAATACAGGCTACAGGATAAAAAACAAAATATTAAAATATAGCGGAAGGCAATTCTTGCCGGAAGAAATCATAAACGGGATTGAAAAGATAGAATGAGAGCTTTGAAAATTGACCGGTGGATAGTGCTAAAAATTATCCGGGAGACAAAAGGATGCCAGGTAAAAAAAAGGAAAATATAAAGGAAGATTATAATTTAAAACCTTCATATTTTAATACCTCCAGAAGGCCCACATGGTGCACGGGCTGCGGGAATTTTGGCATATGGAATGCAATGAAAAAAGCATTCATCAAGCTTTTGCTTTATCCGCATCAGGTGCTTGTAGTGTATGGAATAGGGTGTTCAGGGAATGGAGTAAATTTCCTCAAGTCATATAGTTTTCACTCGCTTCACGGCAGGACCCTGCCAATAGCTACCGGAGCAAAGATTGCGGATCACAAGATGGTGGTACTTGCAGTTTCGGGAGATGGTGACGGGATGGGAATAGGTGGAAATCATTTCATACATACTTGCAGGAGGAATATAGATATAACAAATATAGTGCATGATAATCATGTTTATGGACTTACAACGGGCCAGGCTTCTCCCACCAGTGCTCCGGGATTCAAGTCAAAATCAACACCCTCGGGTGTTCTTGAGACTCCTGTTAACCCGATCTCTCTTGCCCTTGCAGCCGGAGCTACTTTTGTAGCAAGGGGGTTTTCGGGAGATATCGGCCAATTAGGTGAAATAATCCGGAAAGCTATTAAACACAGGGGTTTTTCCTTTATAGATGTCCTTCAGCCCTGCGTGACATTTAATAAAATTGATTCATATGAGTATTACAGGGAAAAAGTCTATAGCATAGACACTATAAAAGGTTATGACCGCAGAGATCTTGAAAATGCATTCCATAAGTCTCTTGAAGAGGAAAGGATCCCCACGGGGATATTTTACCAGATACAAAAACCCATATATGAAGATGGTTTAAAACAGATCGATAGGAAACCGCTGATCGATCACATAGTGAGTGATATCGATATGAATAAATTGTTTAACAAATATTATTGATCTCACCACTCAGGCTGCATCAAAATAACTGCCCGGTTTGATTTGCCTCTTTTTAAAAAAAATAATAGATTATATATAGCTTTGACCAAAAAACAGTATTATCGCAGCAGGGAGATAACAGTTGAAAAGCAGTATTAGCAAAGCCGGCAGTAAATATAAGGTGGTTGCCATATATGGAAGTCCGAGAATAGGAGGCAATACAGCAATCCTTATGGACCATTTCCTGAAGGGCATTATGGAAAATGCCAGATACAGTGAAGATACTGTTATGATAGACAGTTTACATGTAAAGGATAAAAATATATCCCCATGCCGTGAATGCGGTAATTGCTTAAAAACAGGCGAATGCATCATTTCAGATGATATGCAGGAAATATATGAATTACTTATTGAAGCTGACTTTATTGCTGTAGCATCTCCTGTTTTTTTTACAACAGTATCTGCTTATCTTAAAGCGGTTATAGACAGGTGTCAGAGATTCTGGGTGTTAAAATATAAACACAATAAAAAGATCATCAAGAAGACCCGTGGAGGAATATTTATAAGTACATCCGGTTCCGGTCTGGCTGATATTTTTAATTGTCCCATAAAGGTCATAAGGTCATTTTTTGATGTGCTATTTGTTGATTATTTAAAGGATTTTACTTTTAATGGCATAGACAAGAAAGGGGAAATATTAAATAACGAAAAAGCCATTTCGGCTTTGTATGGATTTGGCAAAAATATGGATATTGATAATGGAGAAGGGGAATGAAGATTAATAAAATAAGAATAATATTAGTAGCTGTACTGGTTCTTTCTATTATAGCGGTCACACTGGCTGCAGGCTGTACATATGTTCAAAACATAAGGTCCTTTTATAAGGGGCAGCCCGACGGTGAAGTGGTGATCGCCGGTGGGTACGAAAACGATTTTACCCTGGAGGATCTTGAGGGAGATGAAATATCTCTTTCAGATTTTTCAGCAGATGTGATAGTGATTAATTTCTGGGCAACATGGTGCCCGCCCTGCAGGGAAGAAATTC
The DNA here is from genome assembly GCA_964427165.1 of uncultured Actinomycetota bacterium. Taxonomy (GTDB): domain Bacteria; phylum Actinomycetota; class Humimicrobiia; order Humimicrobiales; family Humimicrobiaceae; genus M55B120. The sequence continues at coordinate 2,903 of CAYRTF010000157.1, forward strand.
CCGATTTTATCGAAGTGTATGATAAATACAGGGATGAGGGAGTACAGTTTATAGGTGTTTCAAATGAAGACTCTGCAACTATCGAAGATTTCGCAAAAGAATATGGAATAAATTACCCATTACTTGTTGATAGAAATTCAGTCATTATGAATCAGTGGGGTATAAGAGCGATCCCGACCACTTTTACTCTGGACAGTAATGGACAGATCATGTATAAGAATGTAGGCATGATGACAGGGGAACAGCTGGAAGGTGCCATAGAGGATCTGCTTTAGTTAGAACATGGGACACTCTATAAGGACTAAACAGCAATAGAGGGAAAGGACAGATGTTAGAAATAGGTTTATTTTCTTCTTTTATTGCAGGACTGCTGGCTTTTATATCACCCTGCGTACTGCCTCTTGTTCCTGTATATATCGGCATGATGTCAAGCAAGGCAGTATATAGAAATGAGTCCATAAAGATCTCGGAAAGGCTGTATCTTTTTATTAACAGCCTTTTTTTTGTGATAGGTTTTTCAATTGTCTTTATAGCTCTGGGTTCCACAGCTACTTTTATAGGGCAGGTACTGGAGGATTATTCAAGCCTGATAAGCAGGATAGGCGGTGCCGTACTTATAATCTTCGGGCTTCATTATATGGGGCTATTCAAGATAAAGTTCTTGAACCTGGAGAAAAGGTTCAGTATGCCCGGTTCTATAAGATCAGGTTTTATAGGTTCTTTTATTTTTGGGCTCATATTTTCTTTTGGCTGGATACCATGCGTGGGTATAATCCTTTCAGGAATACTGCTTCTTGCCAGCAAGCTCGACACTCTCCTTGAGGGAATACTGCTCCTGGGAGTCTTTTCCCTCGGACTCGGGATACCCTTTATCCTTGCAAGTATTTTTATAAGTTTCTTTTCAAGATTCCTTAAAAAACTAAACAGGCATCTGGGTCTGGTCTCGATCATATCCGGTATATTTATAGTTGCCCTTGGAGTAGTGTTTGTAACTGATTCTACAATAAGGGTGATAGGTTATATCTCAAGATATATTCCCATACTGGATAAAATAAATTTTTAAATAAATATTTATCGGGATTTGTGCTAAAATTTCTATATTTGATTTTCATAAATATGAAATATCTTAATTTTATTTGTAAAAATTCTATCATGAGGAGGAGATTTGAATATCGACCCTATAGCTTTTACAA
>CAYRTF010000158.1:0-2145 GCA_964427165.1 uncultured Actinomycetota bacterium
GGCTGGTAAAGATAAAAACACTGGTGATATATTTAAAAATATCAAGGTATATATCCCTTATATCTGATGCCGTCTCGGATTTCCATAGTCTTGCCTCAGTTATACTGGCTATCTTTTCCAGTATTTCTATATTTGCTTCTCCAGTGAAAGCTATCGGGAATATCTGTATTTTTTCTTCCTGGTATTTATAGCAAAGATTTAATAATTCATCTTTATATTCTTCAAGATATTCCTCCATCCCGCTTTCAGCGCTATCAGGTTTAGAATCGATTTGCTTGTCTTCTGATCCTGACAACTGATCATTTCCAGATACAGGATCATTCAGATCCTCATCCTGACCGGCTGTGCCGGTACTGTTTTTGTCTGCGCTAATATCATCCCTGGAAGGAGGTTCCGGTTTTCCCCCTGGTTCATCATCACCATTCCTTATTTCATCAGGAATAGGTATATCCTCTGCTCCAAGGTCCCCGTCTGTTAAAAATATTATTATAGTCCTATTTCTTTTCACTCTTTCATCAAGCATGGCTTTTACATCTTCCAGGGCAAGCTTCATATCGGTAAGCACCTGATTGTTTTTAATGCTGGAAATTGCTTCCATGATCTCAGTTTTGTTTTTCCCTATCTCCGCAGGTTCGATATATATATTTGTCTGCTCCCCGAACCCGACAACTGATACCCTGTTTCCTCTTGTAAGGATCTCATTTAATTCTACAAATAATTTTGCGGCATCTATCCTTTTATTTTCAGGATCGTTTTGTTTCATGCTGCCTGATTCGTCTATGACAAGTACAAAATCAAAGGCAGTATCATTTGAAGAAAAATTATTTTCCATAGCCCAGGCAAGACCATGCCCAAAAAAAAGTACAAGTAAAGGAATAAGTGCGATGGCCACAATGATCTTATTGGTAGTATTTCTATTTTTCATTAAACCCTTTTCTTTATTATTAGTAATTACAATAACAAGAATTAACCGATCTATGTTTTAATAGGCTCCAAACTGAATAAAATCCAAATCACTATGGTGTTTGTAATAATATCCTATCATCGAATTTATTATTTTCAATGTTTTTATAAAATGCTTAATAATCTCTGGAAACTTGATAAATTCTTAGAAATAATCAAAAAAAATTTTGATTTCCTATTGACATATTTTTAAATATTTGGTAGATTTAATATTACTTTAGAACAGAAGGCAACGCCTAGGATTTAGTTGAAATCTAAGTTTGAAAGGGCTTAAATAATAAATTAGATTTTGGGAAGTCCCCAAGAAAAGTTCTGAAGTGAGGCTCCAAGCAGTTGATTAGCCTAAGGTGCAAGCTATGGCAAAAGATTACTTGGAGTTTTTTTTACCCTGAATCTTTCATGCATCATCTCCTAAATCATACAGTTGCCTGCTGATGATGCCTACGGCAGATAATCCAGACATTATAGTAAATTTTCCAAACAAAAATATCAATTATGTTCACAAATTTTATTTATCTTGTAGGCAATATAATTATATAATCTATCCTGGGGGCTTGACCGATACCAGGCTCCCGGGCGCCTGATAATAAATATTTTTACTAGTGAAAGGATAAAAATGATAAATAGTAAAGCAGTTAGACCATTTTTTCTTCTTATTTGCCTGATTCTTATCCTACCGGTGGCCGGATGTTCTGCAAATCAGGTAGACCAGGAATATATTGATTTTTCAGCCATAGCTGCTGAGAACTACCTTATTGCTATAAATAATAAGGATTTTAATAGCTTCTCCCAGGATTTAAACGAAGACATGAGGGAAGCTTTGCCTGAAGAAGAATTTTTGAGTTTTGCTGACCAGATAGAGGGGATCATAGGAAAATATGAGCCGGGTTCAAAAAAACTTGACCGGACTAAAAAGGATAGCGGCTATATTGTGATCATCTATAATGCAGAATACACAGAGGAACCAGAAAATGTGGTAGTGACGATTTCGCTTCAAAGAACCGGTAATAAGATAGAGATCGCCGGATCCTGGTTTAATTCCCCGAAATTAAGAGGGGAATAGATACCGAAGCGGGACCAGCATGCTGAGATCATTTTATATATTTATACACGACCTGGTATGCCCTGTATCTTGAAATATTAAAACTTTGCCAGTGCTTCTGAGTATCGAGTTCAAGTTTT
>CAYRTF010000158.1:2155-4070 GCA_964427165.1 uncultured Actinomycetota bacterium
CTCCAGAGGTACTTACATTTTTTAGATCGATACCTATCAGCCTTTCCATTTCGCAAGTCGCATCAAATGAAAGGCCCTTTAGGTATTCCATATCGATCTGTCCCGTTTCAATATAGCGGTCAATATTATTCCTGGCGATTATCAGGTCCACATTGGAAAAGTTAAGTACTATATAAACAATTAAAGTCATCATAAAATATGATTTTATTATAGGTAATTTCGCATACCAGATATATATAATATTTATAATAAAAAGAAAAAACAGAAGAACCATAAAGGCCTGAACAAAAATCCTAAGGTATGTGAACCCATATGCCTGTTCATAAATGAGCATTCTGTAAAATGCCGATATCAGCAGGACAAATGTAAAGCCTACCAAAAGCGAAAGCAAGACTCTGCTGACCAGATGGACCTTCCTGTTTTCCTTTCGAATAAAAGATACTACTATTAGAATAATAATAAAATTTATAACTGATACAACTACAAGTTCAAAAAAACCACGCCTTGCATATTCGGCATAGGTATATGAAGAAGGAAGCACAAAAGACTCCCCCCAAAAAAGATAAGTAAACTGGATCACTGAAAAAACAGTATAGACAATATTTAATAAGGAGATGATAGTTATCAGCACTACCGGATCCAGAAATTTTTTCCACTTTATCCCTGGATAAGCCGGTTTCTTTTCTTCATCAAATGACTTAAGTATCGACCAGAAAAAGCAAATAGCATATATCGATACTGCAAGGACTACAAAAAAGTGTTTTATGATCTTTGATACCGGAATATTCAAAAAAATATCCTTGAAGATAATATCAGCAGATGAGAGAAGCCATATTATCACAGCCAGCAGGGGTACTGATATGATCAAACCCAGGGCGACCCTTGTAGCTATACTTCCCCTTTTACCCTCTTTCCCTTCGGCCATTGTAAAAAATGCAATAAATGGTATATGAACATACCTTAGTGGAACAAATATCCTCTTGAAAAAATCTGCCAGAAACCTCAGATCGGCCCAGTCGGCCCTATTTAGTTTTGACACGCAGGAAGCAAGCATGATCACAAGATACGGGATGATTATAAAGTTTAAGAGCTTCAATATTTGATTCGAAAAAATGGAAAATGTAAGAGATAGAAGTATTATGGGTATCACCCATGTCCAGGCATTCTTTCCCAGGCTGCTGTGGGTTTTCAGAAAGATCAGAGCAAGAACTGCTATGACCATGAATATAAAAATAGGGTAAGATATACCCAGGGTTTTATTATAAAAAAGGATATCAAATACTATGCCGATTATAAGTCCGTATAATAGAAGCCAATATTTTTTTCTCTCAATTTCCAAACCTGCTCCTTGATTGTAATAATTGACCAAACAATTAATTTTTGTAACAACCGATCATCCGTACCCTCATGACAATATTATATTGTTCTATGATAATATATGTTTTCCGGAAAATATATTCTAACTTTTTTAAAAAGCCTTTATACATATTAAAGATGTAAATTGTTATAATGTTTTTGTACTTTAAATATCATTAAGAATTATAATTCAGTAGAAGGAGGCCAGTAATGATAGAACGAGTCCATAAACACATTATTGCAGAGCTCAACCAAAACACACGTACCGATATCATATTCATCCTTACAGCGATTTTTCTAAACCTGATCGCCCTTGGCATCAACTCAGCCATGGCCGAAAACTCCAGGGATGAAGTTGATTTATTTGTTGTCATGTTTGTAGTCGTTGCACTTGTAATAGTTGTAAATGCCATAATCATAATGGGACTGTTGAAGGGAAAACAAACACGCAGCAAATTAATCGGCGGTCTCATAAAAATGTATGAGGACCAGAATGTATCTGGTTACTATGACAAGTCGCTGCTTGTAAATTATAATATCAGATATAATTTATTTATAC
>CAYRTF010000159.1:0-510 GCA_964427165.1 uncultured Actinomycetota bacterium
TAAATAACTCCTCTTTTTATCATATCCAGCGCGATGACATTTCTCTGGATCTGGTTCGTTCCCTCATATATCTGTGTTATCTTTGCGTCCCTCATCATCTTCTCGACCGGATATTCTTTCATATATCCATATCCTGCAAGGATCTGGACAGCATCCGTTGTGACTTTCATCGCCATATCCGAAGCAAAGAGTTTTGACATCGCTGATAATCTTGACGCATTTTTATCTCCGCTATCGATGACCCTGGCCGTATGGTATACAAGAGATCTTGCCGCCTCTACGCTTGTCGCCATATCAGCCAGCATGTGCTGTATCGCCTGGAATGAGGATATGGGCGCACCAAACTGTTTCCTTGCCCTGGAGTATTCAAGAGCTTCCTCAAGCGCTCCCTGTGCAACACCTACTGCCTGTGCGCCTACTGCAGGTCTTGATTCATTAAAAGTCTTCATGGCTATAATAAAGCCCATTCCCTCGCGTCCAAGGAGATTCTCTGCAGGAACCCTGCAATCG
>CAYRTF010000159.1:520-1096 GCA_964427165.1 uncultured Actinomycetota bacterium
TACCCAGCTTGTCTTCTTTTTTACCAAATTCAAAGCCTGGCGTACCCTTTTCCACTATTATAGCGCTTGCACCCCTTGCACCTTTTCCTGGATTTGTCATTGCAAATATTGTGTATATGTCTGCTTCCCCGCCATTGGTTATCCACTGCTTGGTCCCGTTCAGTATATAGTGGTCCCCGTCTTTTAAGGCAGTCGTCCTGATAGCGCCGGCATCGCTGCCTGCCTCAGCTTCGGTAAGGCCGAATGCAGCAAGTTTTTCACCACTTGCAAGCCGGGGGAGGAATCTTTTTTTCTGTTCGTCATTTCCACCGACATTTATCGGTATGAGGCCCAGTCCGGAAGCTGCATATGAGGTGGCCACTGAAAGATCACCTCTTGAAAGCTCCTCTGTCGCAAGACATACTTCAAATATTCCAGTACCCATCCCCCCGTATTCCTCCGGAATAAAAAGCCTGAATAGATCGCTCTTTGCGATCTCCTTGATTATTTCCCAGGGAAATTCCGCTTTCTCATCAAGCTCTGCCCTGACAGGCTTGATCCTCTCATCAACTATCTGGCGGCAGATATCTACTATCA
>CAYRTF010000159.1:1106-4041 GCA_964427165.1 uncultured Actinomycetota bacterium
ACTATCATTTTTTGTTCTTCAGTTAAAAGGTAATGCATGGATCCACCGAATATTATTTTTGTAAAAACTAACTTTATAAAAAGACGGGGGTATAATCTAATAGTTTCATGTTTTGCGCCCCGGTCTGCCTGCAGTGCTGAAACTTTTCTATAATAGCAAGCGTCTTACTTAAAGGACTTTTTAAACAAATTAGGTCTTCTTACAGACGGAAAGGTTTTGAATGGTTGAAAATAGAACAACAGCTATGCTTGAAACTTCACGGACTGCTGTTTATGCAGACACCAGAAAACTCGCATCGAAGCTCACATTTTCCATTATATTTGCATTGCTTATGGCGGTTTCGGCAAACTCATTTATTTACCTGCCCTTTACGCCAGTTCCTGTGACAATGCAGGTTTTAACTGTTATTTTCTCAGCTATTCTGCTCGGGGGGTCCTGGGCGCTTACGAGCCAGATCCTATATATTTCTATGGGACTTGCGGGACTTCCTGTATTTGCAGGTTTTAAAAGCGGACCGATGATCCTTGCCGGACCCACTGCAGGTTATATAATCGGATTCGCTGTAGCCGCTTATTTTTGCGGATTCCTCTATGAAAACATGAATTCTAGAAACAGATCACCGGCAGCCGGCAATCTCCTGACAGATTTTTCTTCTTGTATTGCAGGTGTCCTGATCATTTATTTATTCGGATTTTCACATCTTTTTGGGTTCTTTTTCTTATTATTTCCCGGCCTTTCTACTTCAGACATAATATCAATGACCTGGAAATCCGGTATTGAACCCTTTATAATAATGGACTTCCTTAAGATTTTGATAATAATCAATATTTTAGAGTTAGGCAAAAAAAGAAAATGAAAACTGTAAGCATAAATGACATAACTGTTCGGGATATTTTTCAAAATATAGATCTTGATACACTGGACAAGAAGAGTTTTCAATCTATTATAGAAGGTTTTATCGGACTTGAATATGACAGTCTTGAGATAATGGGAGGTTCAAGCTTTGAAAAAATGCTTGAGAGCAGACTGAACATGAATCCCTTTCAGGTGACTCAGTTTGTTAAAGGCATAATCCCCTCAACTCCGCTCCAGGCGCTTATCGGGGCCAGAAACATGACGGGCCTGGAATTATATTCAGACAATATTGTAAAAAAATTTATAAAGCAAAGTATTGACAGCGGGATCAGCATATTCAGGGTCTATGACAGTCTTAATGACTTAAATAATATGGAGTTTACCATAGGAGAGATCACCGGTAACGGGGCATACTGCCAGGGGACCATTATTTATGATGATCATCAGAAACTGGATTATTACCCTGATACAGCCAAAAAGCTTCTGGAAATGGGGTGCTCAAGTATATGCATCAAAGATGCTGAATCTACGATACTTCCCAAAAAAGCCAATGAGCTCTTTAAAACTCTTTCCCGGGAAATAAAGGCGCCTGCATACCTCAGCGCTTCCAATCTCAGGGGACTCCAGACTCTTAATTATTTTGAAGCAGTGACCAATGGCTGCAGCGGTGTGGACCTGAGCTTCCTGCCATCTTCATATAATGATTTTACCTCCACAGTATTTTCATTTTTCCTCAGTTTGAAGGATACAGATATTACCCATAAGCTGGACCATGATAAGGTAGTGGAGCTAGGTGATATCATAAAGAAATATGTCTATCCTCATATTAAACAGGATCTTTTCTCTACAAGATTCATACTTAATTATGCAAATAAAAATCTTATGCCAAAATGGCTGATAACAAATATCGAACAGCAGCTTGTAGAGATCGGGGAAGAAGAATTCCTTGACTCTGTTCTTGAGGAAGTTTTCCGGATCAAGAGTGAAATAGGAAACCCCTCTCTTTCAACTCCCGTGGGCCAGATAATAGGAAGCCAGGCAGTCTTAAACAGCGTCATATCCGACTATAGATGGGAGATACTTTGTGATGAGATAAAAAAATTGATCTGGGGACATTTCGGTAAACTGCCCAGAAAAATAAACAAGGAAGTCCTTAGAAGACTTGAAACTCTCACAGACGAGGAAAATGGGGGTAAAAAGCAGAATACCGAAATAGAGGACACCTACAAACAGTGCGCAGAGGAACTTGAAAGCCTTAGCACTAAGAGTGAAGACATCCTGAGCTACTGCATCTCACCGGAAAAAACAAAAAACTATCTTCAGGATATCCGTGGAATAAGGCCGGCAGCAAAGATCAAGACACAGAAAGCAAAAACTCCAGGCAAAAAGCCCGGCGCTGCCGATGAACCGGTGCCACTGTCAGGTCTTGCAAATCTTGATACAAAAAAACTTAGGGAAATATCCAATATTGTTGAAAGCAGCAATATTGACGAGATAAAATTTGAATTAAACAATATTAAGATCTCCATAAACAGCGCCCGTCAAAGACCGGTGTCCCATCCGGATCAAACTAACGGGGGACAAACCCCATCTGCTGCAGGGCCAATTTTAAAGGAAGGAACAGTCGAAATAAAATCCCCGATCGTGGGTACTTTTTATGCTTCCCCTGCTCCAGGTGAACCCTCATTTGTAAAAGCCGGAGATAAAGTCAAAAAAGGCGACACATTATTTATTATCGAGGCAATGAAGCTGATGAACAAGGTAGACTCTGAATATAGCGGAACGATCGAAGAGATCCTGGTCCCCGATGAGGATGCAGTAGAATTTGATCAAACAATAATGATACTTAAGAAAGAATAGTAGAACCCCATGTTTAAAAGAATACTTATCGCCAACAGGGGCGAAATAGCCTTGAGAATAATAAGGGCCTGCAGGGAATTGAATATAGAATGCGTATCAGTTTACTCAACAGCAGATAAAGATTCCATACACCGGAAAATGGCTGATAAAAGCATATGCATAGGCCCTCCGCAGCCGGTTAAAAGTTATTTGAATATAGATAATCTTATAACTGCCGCAC
>CAYRTF010000160.1:0-292 GCA_964427165.1 uncultured Actinomycetota bacterium
TGATATTTGTGCCTGAACCTGATTAAAAAACATAAGATTATCCAGTATAATGTTCTATAGACGGTTTATTATGTTATAATACCGTAGATTTTTAAACAATTATTTTTAATTTTATTTCATAAAGGAGAGATTTATATGAGTGATTGGACAGAGATCATTGCTATCCATGCAAGAGAAATTCTTGATTCAAGGGGAAATCCTACTGTAGAGGTCGAGACTGAACTGGAAAACGGTACTGTTGGAAGAGCTGCTGTTCCTTCAGGGGCATCGACTGGAGCTTTTGAAGCGATGG
>CAYRTF010000160.1:302-4032 GCA_964427165.1 uncultured Actinomycetota bacterium
GTATCAAAGGGAAATAGACCAGATGATGCTGGACCTTGACGGTACTGAAAACAAATCAAAGCTTGGTGCGAATGCCATACTGGGTGTGTCATTATCTGTGGCCAAAGCAGTTGCCCTGTCGCTTCAGATGCCTCTCTACCGTTATTTAGGCGGGATCAATGGGCGGGTGCTGCCTTCACCCATGATGAATATTTTAAATGGCGGTGAACATGCGGACAATAGCGTGGATCTTCAGGAATTTATGATAATGCCTCTTGGCGCCCCTACTTTTAGCGAGGGCCTGAGGATGGGATCGGAAGTATTTCATAATCTGAAAAAAGTACTTGGAAAAGACGGACTTAATACAGCCGTAGGTGATGAAGGGGGTTTCGCTCCTGACCTGAAGACTAATGAGGATGCTATCAAATATATAATAAAAGCTATAGAAACTGCTGGATATAAGCCCGGAAAAGACATATATATTGCACTTGATCCGGCTGCAACTGAATTCTTTGAAAAGGGAAAATATAATCTTAAGGGAGAGGGCAAGGTCCTTACCCCGGATGAGATGGTAGATTATTATGCGGGTCTTGTTGAAAAATATCCTATTATTTCCATAGAAGACGGCATGGCGGAAGAAGATTGGGACGGATGGAAAAAACTTACTGAAAAAATAGGTGATAAGGTCCAGCTGGTCGGTGACGATCTTTTTGTCACTAATACTAAAAGATTGAAAAAGGGCATAGAAATGGGTGTTGCTAATTCTATCCTTATAAAAGTAAATCAGATCGGTACGCTGTCTGAGACAATGGATGCAATAGAGATGGCGACAAGGGCAGGATATACCGCTGTTATCTCTCACAGATCCGGAGAGACAGGAGATACCACGATTGCTGATATAGTGGTCGGCCTGAATGCCGGCCAGATAAAGACCGGCGCACCTTCCAGGACTGACAGGGTCTGCAAATATAATCAGCTCCTAAGGATAGAGGATGACCTCGGGGATATGTCTAAATATCTGGGAAAGGAAGCGTTCTATAATCTCAAGTAGATCTTAGTCCGGGAACAATCGGCTATATGAAGCAGGAACCGTTTCCCGGTATCGGGATACATGGGGAGATTTGCGGTGTGAAGATGTTATATGAATTAGCGGATCATTGCATGGTATAATATATTTAAGGATTGGAAAAATTTTTATAAGAACTTAATAATGGAATTAAGCAAAAAAATAAGACTTGCACTTAAGAATACGGAAGTGATCCTTGAACCAAAGGAGTTGATATCTTCACACAGCTCTACCACGGTCCGGTACTATATGCTTGCGGTCCCGATGTATCTTCAATTTGAAGGAAGGAGCATGGATTCTGAGACAATTGTAAGGGAAGGAAGAATAATATGGCAGAAACCAAAGCTTCTGACACCTTCATATATGCTCAGGCTTGAAGGTTTTAGTGAAGAAGCCAGGAAGGCCCTCGAAATGCTTGCCATGGAGGATAATGACCTGGCAATGCTGCTTTATAGATTAAGACTTGTAAGAGATTCCGAAAAGATGGACATAGTAGCAGAGTCTCTTAATACCGTTCTTGATAAGATAATGGAAAAAATTAAAAAAAGCGATGATAAACATACAGCAGTGATCAAAGGTGTTGACCAGTTTTGGGATGTTTCACTTTCAAAATTTACCCAGGAGCTTATGACAAAAAGCGCCTACTACACTCAACTTCCGGATATGGTGGAAGGTAATGCTATTGGGGTGAACAGCAGCGGTCTCCCTATTATTACAAGGGACAGGGCCGGAATACCAGTAGCGGCCCTAAGGGAGATAGAGATCCTTTTCAAACTATTTGAAAAAGGGGAAATAAAACCTTCCAGATTAAAAGGTGAGCTTGACCGGTGGGAAGTATTTGACCAGTACCAGGACAGGTTCCTGAGATTTTTTAAGAATTAGCAGCTTAAGTGTGGGTGAGCCATATAATTCTTCTGTCTTGATCCTTAAAACTTAGATAAATCATAACTAATATGAATAAAGATGATGTCAGGGAGCTTTTTGGCTCCATTTCAAAAAAATATGATATAACTAATTCCCTGATAAGCCTGGGTTTTGAACGTATCTGGCGCAGGCAGTTCTTAAAAAAAATTATTGGTTCAGATAAAAATATTCTTGACATCTGTTGCGGGACCGGCACCTCTACTTATCAAATATGGTTAAAAAATAACAATGCAGTAATCTCCGGGGTTGATTTTTCAGAAGAGATGATCAAACAGGCAAAGAATAAGTATGGGAAGATCACCAATCTTACTTTTTATTCCAGGGATGCCAGTGACCTTGATTTCAAAGACAATACTTTTGATTGTATCACTATGGTTTTTGGTATAAGAAATATACTGAAAAGGGAAAAAGCATTGAAGAAATTCCGTGAACTTTTGAAAGACTCCGGTAGGATAATAATTCTAGAATTTAATTATTTAGAAAATGGATTTTTAAGCCACTTGTTTAGGTTTTATTTGAATAGGATCATGCCCCTTATAGGCGGATGCATCACTGCAGACAGACGAGCCTACAAATATCTTGCCAGGACAATAAAAGAATTTCCTGAGCCTGAGAAATTTAGAAGGCTAATGGAAGATACTGGTTGGAAGTCTGTTGAATATCTTCCGCTAACCTTTGGTGTATGCAGTATATTTATGGGCTATAAATCCTGACTAGATGAATCTATCTGCTATATAACCGCCAGCAATAAAAATACCTGAAGACAATGTTAAAAGGATGGTCTTTGCCTGCGCAGGTATTATGGCCCTTTCATTATTGTAATTCTTAAATGTAGTTGAAACTGCCTGGACAGCGAGAGGAAGTGTTATAAAAACTGCTAATAAATATATGGGCACCAGCTGTAAAATAACCGGGACCAATACTGATAGATAGATCGCTATTATGAGAACAGCGTAGAATACCCTTGCCCTCCTTCTTCCGATCCTGACAATTATATGTCTCTTATTGGCTAGTTTATCTGCCTCATAATCCGGAAACTCATTTATAAACAAGATTGCAGTTAGAAGCAGGCCCTGCGGGATCGATATTAATATTGCTTCAAGAGTAATATTTCCTGTAAATAGAAGATATGAGCCGCATACAGCAAGAGGTCCGGCTTTTATGAAAACAAGGATCTCGCCCAGTCCCCTGTAGGCCAGTCTCAGGGGGCTTGCTGTATAGAAATATCCTAAAAGTACAGCAGCAAGACCGAACCATAAGAGATGAAGATTAACAAATATCACAAAGTAAAGACCTACCAATGAGACAATGATAAAAGATGTGATACCGACTATAAGGATAGATCTGGGTTTTATAAGGTTATCCTGTATGACTCTGCTGCCGCCGGAAAATGGGCCATGGTATTTATTAAGTTCATCATTTTTGCTTTTATGGTCAAAGTAGTCATTAATAAGATTAATGCCGCTATTTGAACCTGCAATTATAAAGATTGCCCCAAACAGGTAAAGCCAGCTGAATTTTCCTTCGGAATAGGCCAGTGCTCCAGCAATAACTGCTGACATGACTGTTGCGGAAAAGAATGGCGCTCTTATGGCTTTTATCCACAGCATGACCTTTTCTTTTGTACCCATTTTTTCTTTCTCCTTTTTTGAGCTATTTTTTGAAATAATATAATACAATACCTGTAATATTGAAAGAAGATACCTGAAAATCAAGGATTAGACAAGTTACAATGATGGGCAAGAACAAAAAGACCAGCAA
>CAYRTF010000161.1:0-1213 GCA_964427165.1 uncultured Actinomycetota bacterium
CCGTCACCTTTTGCGGTGGCAACTCTGAGGAAATACTTGTCTTTTAGTTCGGTTACATAGAGGTCAAAACCTTCAGTAGCATAATCTGCTCCCATACTCAGGGAGAAATTGGTCTCTGTAGGCTCGGTGTCTATCCCTATAACTGTAAGTTTTTCTCTTTTTGCCACATAATTGGCATCAATAAAATCGGTGGTGAAGATCTTATCCATAAAATTCATCCCATTTATATCCCAGGCATTAATACCAAAAAGGATCTTTTCAGTTGCCTCGATTACCGGCTCAACCACTATTTCATCTCCCAATTCATAGGAAATAAGTTCTTCGCTCGGAGGAAATAACAGTTTTTTTGCAGGTGGCAATGTTGTCCTTTTATAATCGGTATCCAGTTCTGATATGTCTTCTATCGGAACAAAGTCATGAGTGGCCTTATCCTTCTTTTTAGGACCTATGAACTGGTAGTCAGCTATAAGGGATTTGATAAAATCTTGATAGGCATCTTTATCTAGAACCTTATACAGCATTCAGTCTCCTTTCTCATAAATAATTGTATAAATAACACTCATTTGTAAAAGGTTTGTAACATATTCAAGATAACTTATCATTTACCACATCCAATGTCAATAAAAGTTTGTAAAAGGTTTGTAACAGTCACCACATATGCAAGATATTGCAGAATACGCCCGCAAACAGGCGCTTTTTAGGGGTTACGGATTTATACAGAAAGAATATTTAGAGTATGATATTTATAGTTGTTATTTTACAGCTTGAAGAATCCAGTCGGCCCACTCCTGAAGTCCGTCCCTGGTTTTGCAGGAAAACTTTATGATAGCAGCTGTTGGATTTAATCCGGCCACTTCATTCTGAAAGAAATCCAGTTTAAAGTCACTTATTTCCATAAGGTCCATCTTGTTAAGCAATATTAAATCACTTTTAATAAAGACCGGTGGATATTTCACAGGTTTATCATCTCCTTCATTTATCGAAGACATCACGATCTTGTAATCCTCACCTAGATCGAAACCTACCGGGCATATAAGATTGCCGACATTTTCTATTATTATGATATCAAGCTTATCCAGGTCCATCTTTTCCAGTGCCTGGGACATCATTGTGGCATTCAGGTGGCACGAACCCCCGGTATTTATCTGGACCACATCGTCAGTGTGTCCCTTTATCTTCTCAGCATCATAGGTAGAGGATATATCGCCCTCGA
>CAYRTF010000161.1:1223-4026 GCA_964427165.1 uncultured Actinomycetota bacterium
TCGATAACACCTATGTTTTTCTTACTTTTTAGTATCTTTATGGTCTCGATAATAAGCGAAGTCTTCCCGGCTCCAGGAGATGAAAGCAGGTTTAAGACAAGTATGTTTTTCCGTTTAAAGAGTTCGCGGTTTTTTTCAGCCTGGTCCTTATTGTATTTTAGGACATTTTCAACAACTTCTATTTTCATTTGACTCTCTATTCGTTTAGATTAAAAATTTACAATATATTACTCTAATTTGAATTTATGTCAAACAGTAACATCATCAGGGGTTTATTATATAAAGCAATGCATTATCTTTCATTTTGATTTATGAATTAGTAACAGGAAAAGGTTGGCTCTGATATTTATCGTCCAGGTGATATTGTCATTTAAATCCTATATTGCTATAATCTCAAAGTTTAAGTTTATGGTATAACTGCATTAGATTAAGCTACTATATAATAAAAGGATTTAATAATGGTCGATATTTCCCCCTTCCGGGGACTTATTTATAATAAGAAAAAAACCGGTGACCTTTCAAATCAGATCTCTCCGCCCTATGACGTGATATCGGATGATTTAAGGAAAAAGCTTATAGGGTCCGGCCACTACAATATTGTTAATCTCATACTGCCTGAAGGCGGAAGTAATAATAAATATGATTATGCAAAGGATCTATTAGATGACTGGATAGATGAGGAGGTCCTGCGATTTGATAAGGATAAAGCATACTATATGATCAAGATCGGTTTCAGGGTTGGTGAAAAAACAAAGAGCATAACAGGTTTTATAGGTCTGACAAAAATTGAACCATACAATAAAAATGTAGTCCTCCGCCATGAAAGGACTCTATCAAAACCCAGGAAAGACAGATACAGCCTCTTAAAAAGCTCCAGGACTAATTTCGGTCTGATATATACCATATACCGCGACAGGAAAAAACTTGTGTCCCGGATACTTGAATCATATAAGTGTGCAAAACCTTTCTCGGATATCATCCCCTGTTATGACAGGGATCTTTCATTAAAATTGTGGAGGATAACGGAAAAAAATGATATTGCAGCCATAACCGATGCTATGGCTGATAAAAAAATCCTGATTGCTGATGGGCACCATAGATATGAGACTTCGCTCCTGTACAGGAATAGATCAGGTGTTTCCGGTATTGCACCCGGATTCAGCAAGGAACAGCCCCCTGAAGGATATGTCCTTACCCTATTTATGGAAAGCAGCCAGAAAGATATCAAGATATACCCCACTTATAGATCAATTAAATTTAATGATTTTAATGATTTTAGAATATTTTTACAAAAATCTTCAAGGTGTTTTGATATTAATAATATAAATATTAAAACCGTTGATGATATCAGCAGTTTTCTTGATAATTTGAGAAAAAAATCAACCAATGGATTTATTTTCTATACGAAAAAAGACAGATTTTACAGTTTTACCGCAAAGACCGAAGGAATACAGATTGAAGATTGTGGTTTTTCCAGTAAAAAACTTGATGTTGATATATTACACGGACCGGTGATCAACCAGCTTGAAGACTTATATGGTAAGAGCGAAATAATTTATAATCATGATTTTGATTCTATTATTGAGAATATTAATAATGATTATACTGATCTTGGAGTATTCTTGAATCCGCCTACCATAGACGAAATGGAAGAGATCTGTAATTCAGGAAAACTTATGCCTCAAAAATCAACTTTTTTCTGGCCAAAACCATCAACGGGCCTTGTTATGTATAAATTCGATCAATAAAGAAGCTGCCCCCGATATTACTTTTTCAGGGCAGCTTCTTTATTGACAATTACTTAAATCGTATATTTATGTATTATAGATATATATCAGCCTTTACATGTCAAGAGGTGATATATAGGCACCTTTTTCATTTAGCATTTCTAGAAGTTTTTCCCTTTGTTTTTTTAGTGTCTCAAAAAGGATATCGGGCACTTCCGGACCGGCATTTTTATATATATCTATTATCCTTTCGATTTTTTTCATATTTTCATTTACTCTAATTGTAAATTGTTGTACATATTCTTGTTCGCTATAATCCCTGTCAAGGTATTTCTTGAACAGTACCGCAATATCTTCATATCCGGGTATAAAACCTGTTCCAGCATCTACCGCACCTGCTTCTCCATTGACACGGAGTTCCATCCATTTAAGCCAAATAAGCTTATCCAGTTTTGTATTTAAAAACTCTCCACTCTCCCTGTCCTTTAAAAAATAATTAACAGAAAATACTCTGGGAGCTTTTTTCAGTTTCTTTCCAAACTTTATATTAATATCAACATATTTTCCCATCGGTATTGAGAGAAAATCAAGATTTGACATAGGATTGAATGTCCTTACTCCTGTTTTTCCCAGTGTTGCGGCAGTTGTTTCTGACTCTATGGATGCACCCATCGTTATGATCCCGTGCTCCCATCCATATGATTCCTGGACCGGAACCCAGGTGTCGGAATCCCTTCCGCCGTATATGATACCGCCAAGCTCAACACCAGCAGGATCATTAAAACTTGGATCCACATTTTCAAGATCTTTTAATCCGGCCGTAAATCTGGCATTTTTATGTGACGGAGGTATTTCATTACCATCTTCATCTTTCTTTCCTGGATACCATTCGCCTAAAAAATTAATCCCCTTTTCCGGAGGCTCCCCGGGTTTACCTATCCAGTAGATTTTTCCTTCTTCTGTCTTTAAAACATTAGAAAATATTACCTCATTCTCTTCATGAAGTCTTTTCCATATCATCGGGTCCTCATCCGGGTTAATATCCTGGATTATTCCGAATAATCTCTCCTCTACAT
>CAYRTF010000162.1:0-310 GCA_964427165.1 uncultured Actinomycetota bacterium
ATCATAGCCTTTGAAAAGGCTCTTTGGAAACTCAGGGTAAGTCCCGATATAATACTTGCCGATCACGTGAATGTAAAAGGGACAGATTCCGGCACTCACGGAGAGTATCCTGCGGAATGCCTATCAATCATAAGAGGGGACCAGAAGAGCGTGTCCATAGCTGCTGCATCTATTGTAGCAAAAGTCACAAGGGACAGGATCATGAAAAATATGTCTAAGTTGTTTCCGGAATACGGTTTTGAAAACAATAAAGGCTATGGGACAAAAAAACACCTTCTTTCACTTCGGAAATACGGTCCGACCAATATAC
>CAYRTF010000162.1:320-2289 GCA_964427165.1 uncultured Actinomycetota bacterium
CAGAATTTCATTCAGGGGAGTACTGGATTAACTCAATAGATAAAAAAACACAATTATCTAAAAGATCACTGGGAAATATAGGCGAAGCAGTTGCAAAGCTTGTGCTGGAGAAAAAAAATTACAGGATAATAGAGCAAAATTTCAATTCCAGTGCAGGTGAATTAGATATTGTTGCGTCTACCGGCAAAACCCTTGTATTCATTGAAGTGAAGACCAGGACATCTGATGATTTCGGAAGTCCCTCTGAAAGCATTGGTACCGGCAAGATCTCAAGGATCAGGAAAGCAGCAGGCTGGTATCTTGCAAAGAATGATAAAACAGGATTCCAGGACTACAGATTTGATATTATCACTATTATGGTAAAGAAAAATAATATCAGGACGGCATCCAGAAAAATCAACTTTGACGGGGCAACCAGCACCGGTGGTATATCAGAAATAGCTGCAGAACTTATAGATAGCTGCATTATAGACCATATTGAATCTGCTTTTTAGCTATGGGCACATAGACCAAGCTCTTCTTATATTTAAAGCCTGTTTTTGATCTATAATAAATAAACAAATTATTTAATAATTGGTATAATTCTTTAAATCATTTATATTTACAGTATTGAACTTTGCTTAAAGAAAGGCAGACCCAGGATGAAAGACTTAAAGTCTATAGATATATACCAGAATGTCAGTGATTTTGCTGGCATTATCGATGATAGCTATGTCGAAAAAATAGATAGCTATATACAGGACATTGAAGAAAAGACCACCGTAGAGATAGCCGTGGTCACTGTGAAAAGTCTTGAAGGCAGGCCAATAGATGAAGTCGCGCTTGAACTTTTTAATAAATTCGGTGTGGGTAAAAAGGATGACAATAATGGGATACTGCTTTTAATATCGTCCGGTGACAGTGAGTTCAGAATAGAGATAGGGATAGGTCTTGAAAAGATATTAAGTGATAGATTCAATGATGATCTGGCCAATAAAGTGATATCTCCAGGTTTTCATAATAAAAGAATTGGACCCTCAATACTAAAGTTTGTGAAAAAGATATCATCAAAGATAAAAGAAAAAGGATCCAGTAATTCTGCCATAGTCTCATGGCTGTCAGGCATACTTTCCTTAATATTCGGGCTTGCCGGTATTTTCTCTGCCTCCATACTTGCGCTTAGAAGCATCAATATTGATTTAAACAGATTTTCATCGGTACTTCTATTATTTTCAAAAACTGCAAGTCCTGCGATAATACTCGGCTTGACTGCCATCATCTTCGGGACAGCCGATCTTATAAAGGAGGAAGAGTATCTTGGAAGGGAAACATATTCTTCAAAAAGTATTGCTGGCATAATAATGGGGGTTGCAGCAATTGTCTTTATCACAATAGTATTTTTCATATTCCCTGCATTTATAAACTTTTTGGCGGAGGCTTTCTCCCTGTCATCCGGAAGTTACTGATATGAGTTATATAAAATAGGTCAATTCCTTAATATGTTTTCCATGGAATTCAATAAACTGGGGAATGCAAAAAACCCAATAATTTAAATGGGAAAGAAATGAATTGGAAAGAATTACTAATTTTTGCGATGATGAGCTTTGCCACAACTTTTGCCGTAGCTCTTGGGACATGTATTGCAGTGACTTATCTTTATAACCTGATATTTCATGGAGCAGGCATCATGGAATGGGAGACATCGTTCCGGTTTGCTATCATGATGGGAATTGTCGTCCCGTTTGTACTGACTATTCAAAAAGTTATAAAGAGGAAGAAAAGACGGGATCATCGTAACTAAAATATACGTCATCCGGCATCTGTGAAAGCAGCAGTATGATCTGAGACATATTATTGTATTTGCATAATTATACATATGCATATATAATTAATATATGTTTTTCAAACTGGACAGCTTTGCACTGATAGGAATAGATGCAGTAAAGGTTGCTATCGAGGTACATCTTTCGAGGGGCCTGCCGGGGCTCTA
>CAYRTF010000162.1:2299-3985 GCA_964427165.1 uncultured Actinomycetota bacterium
GCTCTACATTGTGGGACTGCCCGGAAAAGCCATAAATGAAGCAAGGCAGAGGGTTCGTTCCGCAATACTCAATAGCGGTTTTGAATTTCCTGTAAAGAAAATAATAATAAATCTATCTCCTGCTGACATGAGGAAAGAAGGCTCGTTATACGATCTTCCAATAGCCCTGGCCATTCTTGCAGCCAGCGGACAGATAAATCCAAATTGTTTTAGTGACTCATGTTTCATCGGCGAGCTTTCCCTTGATGGGAATATAAATCCTGTAAGGGGATTGATATCGATGGTTGAAAAGGCGGTAGCACTTAAGAAAAAATACTTTTTTGTCCCTGGTATCAATGCCGGGCAAGCATCATTTTTTAAGGAAATAGATATAATTGCATGCACTAATCTCAAAGAGACTATAGAAATAATTGACAGGGGGGACCCGGGAGGGAATGCGTGCAGGAAGATCTGCCTGGACATTTCGGGTAATGATAGCCATAAAATAGATTTTTCTGAAGTCAAGGGTCAGTTTAAGGCAAAAAGAGCCATCGAATTGGCTGCAGTGGGAATGCATAATATACTGTTGATAGGGCCTCCAGGAAGTGGAAAGACTATGCTTGCCAGAAGAATAATATCTATAATGCCAGGCCTTGACCTGCAGCAGTGCATAGAGGTCACAAAGATTCAAAGTCTGTGCAGTCAACCCGCCAATGACATCATCACAAAAAGGCCTTTCAAAAACCCCCATCACACCATTAGCAGGGCCGGGCTTATCGGCGGAGGAGTATACCCGGTGCCGGGAGATATCAGCCTGGCTCACAGGGGAATATTATTTCTGGACGAGCTCTCACAGTTCCCGTCGCATCTGGTCGAAGACCTGAGGCAGCCTCTTGAAAACAGGGAGGTCGTGATCACAAGGAACCAGACGTCGTAGTGTTTTCCTTCAAACTCCTTGCTGATACTGGCTACAAATCCCTGTCCTTGCGGATGCTGGCGAGTTAGTGAAAGCAGGTGCAAGTGTACAGAAAGAGAAATAAAAAGATTCTGGAAGAATTTGTCCGGTCCTATCATGGATAGAATAGACATCAGGGTTTTCGTATCAAGACTAAAAGAAGAGGATTACATCAATACAGAATCAGGAGAAAACTCTGAAAAAATAAGGGAAAGGGTAGAGAGGGCCGCAGCATTTCGGAAAAATAACAGTAAAGGAAGAAAGATAAAATATAATAGTGAAGCCAGTGCGGCCCAGATAAATGAATGGCTTGCCGGAAATGAGAGATTAAGGAAGAGCGCTTTTATGGTGGGGAAAAAGTTTAAGCTGTCTGCAAGGGGCCTATCAAGCATAATAAAAGTATCCAGGTCGATCGCAGATCTTGAAGGAAGTAAAAATATAAAGGAGGAGCATATCCTGGAAGCTGCAGGCTATAGGGCGGTCAAGGCATATGGATAAATTATTGGAGGACATTCTTTGTGTATTATATGTTATGAAGATCGGTCCGTCTGACCTGATGAGAGAGTACAGGAGGAACGGAGACGATATAAGGGCGGCTGTCCATTATTTTAAAAAGAGTGAAGGCGCCGGCAGGTTGCGCCAGATGACCTTTGGCGGCTCTGAAATGCATAGAAAAAAAACGGATACAGATGATGAACCGGCAAGGATCCTTGAATAGATAAAAAAACACGGGCTCGGCATCATGCACATAG
>CAYRTF010000163.1:0-3983 GCA_964427165.1 uncultured Actinomycetota bacterium
GGTTGATTGCATTTAAGACACAACCCGAATTGGTAGATGAGATCATGGATCATCTTACAACTCTTTATCTTTCAGTATTTAAAAAAGTGGTTAAGAAAATAAGGGTTGATGTTATTCATTTGTTTGAAGACATTGCGTGCAGGCAGGGCCCCCTTTTCTCACCCGAACATTTCGAAAGATTTATGGCACCTAATTATAAAAGGATTAAAAGATTTGCTGATGATAATGGTATACCTGTTTTTTCAATGGATACTGATGGTGATTTTATTGATCTAATGCCTTCGATCATTAATGCTGGCGTGGACCTTATAAGTCCTGTAGAAGTAGCTGCAGGAATGGATATCAATAAATTATTGGATGTTTATCCGGATATTGGTTTTATGGGAGGAATAGATAAAAGAGTATTGTCCAGAGGGAAAAAAGATATAGATGAAGAACTTTTCAGGATAAGCAGGGCTTTAAGAAATGCAAATTATATACCTTTTCTCGATCATCTTATCCCGGATGATGTACCCTGGAGAAATTATTGCTACTATGCCAGACAATTGAAAAAGATGATAAATATTACCTGATAAAACCCTGCATATATAATAGCTTCTCAGGCGCTTACTTCTATTCTTCCCACTGCCCACATTATCATAAGTGCCACAAAAGCTGGAAAGAAAATGATAAAAGTAGCAATTAGCAAGATG
The DNA here is from genome assembly GCA_964427165.1 of uncultured Actinomycetota bacterium. GTDB lineage: Bacteria > Actinomycetota > Humimicrobiia > Humimicrobiales > Humimicrobiaceae > M55B120. The sequence continues at coordinate 693 of CAYRTF010000163.1, forward strand.
ACCCAAACAGGTGTATTTACCGAGATCCAGTATTTTTTATCTCTTGCTGCCATATTAAAAACCTCCGGTCAAATATATGTCTTTAAGGTAATTATAGGATGAATGGGAATGTCTTTAAATATAAAATTCATATAATTTATCTACGAGGAGCTTTGTTCAGTGATATTTTCTTATCAAAACTCATATACTCATAATCTTAAGGTTCATAATAAAGCCAGGATAAAACCTTTTTGGCTATATCCTGGCTTTTAATATAAATACCAGAGCTCAACCTAGTTTGCGGTTTCTTCCGCTTCTTCAGCTGGAATGCTTTCCTGGCTCCCGTTCTCCGCTTTGATCTTCTGTGTAATAAGCGAGACTATTACCAATGTCAGAAAGCTTAAGGGAACCGATATTATCGCAGGATTATTAAGCTGTACCGGTGCGTGAACATTACTCAGATGGTAGACTTCATTGAATGTTTTCTGTGAAAGCAGTATTAGTGATACAGAAGAGACAAGCCCTACAAGCACTGAAGTCATGACGCCTTTAGCGGTAGTCTTTTTCCAGAAAAGTATCATGATTATTGCAGGGAGATTTGCCGATGCGGCAACCGCAAAGGCCCATCCCACAAGGTATGATACGTTCATTCCCTTAAATATTATTCCGAGCACCATGGAGATACAACCCACGGCTACAGCTGTTATCTTGCCTGCAAGCACCTTCTTTTTGTCTGACATCCTGATTCTCAGGAACCTATCCATGAGGTCATGTGCCACTGCTCCCGAGGAGGCGACTATAAGTCCGCTTACGGTTCCAAGTACCGTGGCGAAGGCTATTGCGGATATGATGGCAAACAATGCTATTCCAAATGATCTTGCAAGAAGCGGAGCAGACATATTATTGTTTGTTATATCGATGACCCCTCCGGTCATGGCGCCAAGCCCGACGAACAAAGTTAAAACATAGAAAAAGCCGATCGCGGCTATAGCGACGATTGTGGATTTCCTTGCACATGCCGGTGTCGGGACAGTGTAATACCTGATAAGTATGTGGGGAAGTGCAGCTGTTCCAAAGAATAATGCAAGCATCAGTGATATAAAATCAGCCTTGTTTGTGGCTGTGGCTCCCTTATCAGAGTCTACCTTAAAGGCCAGCCCGGGACTTAAGACCTCGCTTCCGGGAGTGGGGTTCTGGTAATATATCGTAATGGTATCATCCCCATCTGATACGACTTCTTTGCTCCATCGGATAATAGTGCTGTCTTTTATAGTCGAGAAAAAACTAAAAATGCCAACGGAACCGGTCTCAGTAGTCATACTGCCATCGATATCGCTCATATTGCCTACCTGATAAAACCTTTCCTCATCTATTGTCCCGCCATTGTAGAGCGTCTGCCCATCACCTGTGTGTGTGACAAACAGGGTTTCTTCAAGCACTTTCTTTTCATCATCATATTTCCATACAGTGTCTATGCCTGTCGATTCATTTGAAAGTTTAGCAAACACCAGGTCACCGCTGTTCCACTGATCGGTTACAGCATAAGAACTGTCTGCTGGGGCAAGGTCACCATTTTCTGATACTGTTGCTTCGAGTACCTTGAAATCATGATATGGTGTTTCCCCACCCTGATCGGGCGATGTCGAGAATCCCCTTGACATTATTGCTATGACCATTATAAGGGTGAAAAATATAAGCAGGGCTCCTTTAAGAAATTGGACATATGTTGTAGAAGCCATTCCCGCAGTAGCCACTATTACTATGACTATGGTTCCCACCATAAGGACACCTGCCCAATGGGGGAGCCCAAGAAGGGGTGTCACAAGTGATCCCGCACCGACCATCTGGGGAATCAAATAAAACATCGATACTATTAAGGTGGATACTGCAGCCATAAGCCTTATGCCCCTGGATTTGAACTTAGAATCCAGGGCATCGGCAAAGGTGAATTTACCAAGACGTTTCATGGGCTCGGCGACAATAAATAAAGCTACGATCCATCCTGCAAGATATCCTATGGAATAAAGGAATCCGTCATATCCTGCAGTAGCGATAAGTCCGCATATCCCAAGGAATGATGCTGCTGAGAGATAATCACCTGCGAAAGCGATCCCGTTTACGGACCAGTGAATATTCCCACCAGCGGCAAAATAACCTTCTGCTGACTTGGTCCTTTTAGCAAAATAATAAGATATTATAAGTACTGCTATTACAAATAATACAAAGATAACAATGGCCCATGGCGAGGGTACATACTTCATTATTTGATCTCCTCTCCCTGGTCCTTTTTATCATATTTTTTCTCAAATCTGGTACTTAGTAAGTTGTAAATAAGAGCCATTATAAGAGCTATTATTATTAGAGAAAAGCCATAAACAATAGCAAGATTCAAGCTTCCTATATCAGTACTCATAAGTTTTGGATTTACTACATTGACCACGATAAATCCGCCGTATAGCAGAAGATAGAAAGAAAACATCCATAAACCAAGTTTTATCTTGAAAGGTACGGATTTGTCGTCTTCCCATTTGATTGCTGGACCATGTCCCATAAAAACCTCCAATATTTTATAAAAAAACCTAAGCAATAATACAGGGAAATCAGCGATAATACAATTTATTTCCGTTCTTTATATACATTAATTATTGCAGCAGATGGCGGTACTTAAGCATACCTGAAAAAATAATGATTTACACGGGAGCTGTGATATCATATGGTTTATAAATAAAATAATTGAAAGACAAGGAAGATGAAGAAAAAACATTCAAGACGAAATGAAGATATTGAGTTGTTAAAAGCGCCTGGAACAAAGAATAAAGATTTCACCCATTCAGATCCCTGGCGGGTTTTAAAGATACAGAGCGAGTTTGTAGAGGGTTTTGATACTCTGGCAGGGATCGGTTCATGCATATCTATTTTTGGATCAGCAAGGACAAGGCCTGATGACAAATATTATAAGGCTGCAGAAAAAACTGCGGCTCTCCTTGTGAAAAATGGGGCCGGTGTGATCACCGGAGGAGGACCCGGAATAATGGAAGCAGCAAATAAAGGTGCATTTGAAGCCGGGGGCATCTCTATCGGGTGCAATATTGAACTGCCTTTTGAACAGGAACCCAACCCCTATCAGAATATATCATTGGAATTTCACTACTTTTTCGTGCGCAAGATGATGTTTGTCAAATATTCTGTCGGATATATTATCTTTCCGGGAGGCTTTGGTACGCTTGACGAGCTTTTTGAAGCATTGACTCTTGCACAGACAAACAAGATCGAGCATTTTCCATTAGTGCTTTATGGTAGTGACTACTGGGA
>CAYRTF010000164.1:0-3421 GCA_964427165.1 uncultured Actinomycetota bacterium
CAGTATAACGGGAAAACAATATTTTCTTAAATCCTGATAAAGACAATTAGATTCTCACAAATTTATCAACAAGAACTGGACTGAACTGGGTTCCTGCGCATCTTTTTAATTCTTCCTTTGCATCATTTATAGGAATTGGCTCCTTGTAAGGCCTGCCCATAGTCATCACATCATACGCATCCACAATAGATGTTATGCGGGAGTTGACAGGTATTTCATCTCCTTTTAAGCTTTGCGGATATCCGCTTCCATCCCACCATTCATGATGTGCCAGAATATCTTCGGCAACCATTGCTATTTGAGGAGTGGATTTTGCAATATTGTATCCGATCTCGGGATGCCTTCTTATCACTTTCCATTCATCTTTATTCAGCTTGCCCTTTTTCATCAATATATTGTCAGGAACTGCAACTTTCCCGATATCATGTAAGGTTGAAAGCAAAACGAGTTCATCAAGTTTGCTCCGCGGCAGACCGATAGACTTGCCCAGTCTGAGTATCATTCCTTTAAGGCGCTCGGCATGATCTCTTGTCTCGTGGCTTTTTTCCCAGAGCATTCTTTCAAAGGATGTGATTATGGAATTATATATGCTCTTTCTTTCAAGAAGCTTATTGGTATACATATTGTCTTCCGCTTCCTTTATTACCTCCCTGAAATCCTGTTCCAGGCTGGTCCTTGCCGAGATCCCCATCGACATGTTCAAGGGGATCTTCTGGTCCTTGGTGCTTGCACAGATATTTCTTATCTTATACAATACATCCTCGACTTCACCAGGGGTTGAGCGGGGCAGGAGTATGAAAAATTCGTCTCCTCCCCATCTGGCGACTATGTCTTCTTTCCTGGAACAATACTTTAGTATCTTTGCTACTCTTTTTAAAAGTTTGTCTCCTTCGTTATAGCCAAAAGTATCATTTACCAGTTTTAAGCCATTCAGGTCGCAGATGATAAAGTTTAATGGAAGATGTCTTTCGCGGTAGACATTACCCAATACTTTCTCAAGATAGCTCCGGTTATAAAGTTCTGTAAGACTATCATGAAATTTTAAATATTTGATCTTCTTCTCAGCTTTCCTGAGATCACTTATATCATGCAGTATCTCCATGCGGACCAGTCTGTCGCCGTAAAAAATATCTTGCCCGGATATTTCAAAATATACTTTGCTTCCGCTACTTTTAAGGCCGTGTATCTCAAAACTGCCTATATGATTTTCTTCGATCTTTTCTTCCAGGACGTCGCGGCAATCTTCTGAAATAAAATCCAATAAAGATCTCCCTTCCAGACCATCTATGTCTAAATTAAAAATGTCCAGGAAGGATTGATTTACTTTTATTATCCTGCCATTATCATGAAGGACTATGCCGTCTATTGATGTCTCAAGAAAAACATCGAATTTCTCTTCGGAGTCTTTTAGCTGCTCCTCAAGCTCCTTCAGGCTTGATATGTCCCGTACAATGAGCTTAAACCCTGATATTCTATCATCATCGTCTTTTATAGGGCCAAAATATACTTCACCATACCTCACCTGTCCATCCCTGTGGTGCTGCGCTATTTCGAAAGGTTCTGCTTCCCTGCCGGACAGTATGTTTTTAAAGACCGACATATACCTGGGAATATCTTTTGTGCTCATGGAGACTTTTTTGCTGAAATATTTTCCGATGAGGCTGCTTCTGCTATACCCGGAGAACTCAAGGATCGAATCATTGCATGAAGTGATGATGCCTTTATCATCTATTGTCAGTATTCCTATGGAGTTAGTTTCCGTAAGGCTCTCGAATTTGCCATTATCCCCTTTCAGGGTGCTTTTTATGCGGTCTATCTCTTCTTCAGACCTTCTCTCAAGTCTTTTAATTCTCTGGTGTTGCTCAATTAACTTATTGATCAATTGAGTCTTTGTTATCTTTTCAATATCCATCTTTAGGCCATAAAAATCACTCTTTGAAAGATTTTTCCTCTAAGTCTACTCTCCCATTATCTATTTTTTTAAGAAATGATTTTAATTCTTCCACAACCAGCTTTTTCATCTTTTCCCTGAATTCTTCATATTCGATCTGCAGGTAGTTTATATCTTCCTCAAGTTCCTGTTTTTTCTTAAGAAGCTCATCATACTCATCTTTCAATTCACTTGTCCTGTACCTGAGTTCTGAAATATCACTGGTTTCCTGGTCTTCTTCATCTTCAATCGAATCAGGAGAAAATACTTCTTTTAGTTCCGTGTCAAGTAGCTCTGTTCCCTGAACCGGTGCCGTTTCCCCTGAGCCTTCAAGGAACTTATGGATATTTTCTCCACTGATCCTGAGGGCCCTCCCCACTTTCAATACAGGTATTTTCTTGGATTCGATGATCCTCAGGATCTCATTTTCACTGATCCCCAGTATTTCGGTGGTCTCCCTGATGGTATAGAATTTTTTTTCTTCTTCCATAATTTGATAGTTGTTGAAATTTTCAATTATCTGCAATAAAAAACCGAACACCTGACAAATATCCTTACCTGGCTGTATACCATTTCAATGCCAGAATAAGCACTACAAAATTCAAAAATAATTATAACATATTAGTATTATAATAAATATGAAATTGAACCGATTCTAAAAAGTTTTATTAGAAAACCCTTACATGATCCGCTGCAATACCGTTTTCCCCTGAAGCATTGCCAGACTTACCAAACATAGTTTCAGGGGACTGAATAGATCAAATGAAAAACACGGTCAGCCCGGCAATAAAAAGCAAGATGAATACAGTGGACCCTATTATAATACGGGGATTTTTAAGATTTATTCCCAGCTTGCGCATATTAATAATCGTATAGAGTAGAAATATAAGAGGTATCAGGCTGGCAAGTATAAGTATTAACCCTATCAATGTCTTCAGGTCCAGCATAAAAGAGCTTTTATTATAAAGGAAACTAACAGCTATCTCATTATTATGGACTTCCCCGATGATAAGAGGAACAGAGATCGTGTACTCTCCTGTTTCAAGGCCATCCTTTAAAAATATCCTGAGCCTCACATCCTTTTTAGCTCCTGCTTCAAGAATATTGCTACTTACTTCTATGCTTTTTATCATTCCTCCAGAATTCATCCGGGGATCTGCATCTATAATAAGGTCCTGGTCATAAACCGATTCCATCCTGATACTGAACTCAAGGACAGGATCTTTTCCATCGATCTCTAGAATGTCCTCCGTTCCTTCTATCAAGACATATTTTCCTATAGTAAATTCCTGGACCTGGATAAGTTCATAGCCTTCACTGCTCTTATATTCTCCCATTACCTCTATCGTATAGTCCCCAATCTCATGCAGCTCTTCTACTACAGCACTATAAATGCCGTCTGAAGCTTCCAGGTCCCCGTTTATTATTTCTCCATTATCTAAAAGCTCCCCACTGCCACCGGTTCCGTCAGGGCCTGAGATAGTGTAGCTG
>CAYRTF010000164.1:3431-3976 GCA_964427165.1 uncultured Actinomycetota bacterium
CAGTAAAATCCTCAAAATTTGCATATATTATTGTAGAAGAACCGGCAATTATATTATTTTCAATTTTTAAGAATATATCTTTTTTTACTGGCTGATAGTCCGTTATTGTAAATACCGTTTCTTTCAACGAGCTTGAACCTGTCGGTTTATGTTTGATCAATAATTCTACCCGGTAATCACCTGAACCGCATACTTGGTCAAACTGGTAATTAAATATCCCGTCTTCCCCTAAAGGATCGTCTTTTCCTCCATCATCGGCAAGCTCTATCCACTCTGTTGAAGTCATATCCGGGTTTCTAACCTTGAAGGATAATTCAAAATCAGATGGATCCACCTCCCCCGATACCCCCTCGATCCCAAAAAGCCCGACAGAAATAGGGACCTTTGAATCTATAAAGTATACAGCTTTAACCGGATCCAGCAGTTTCATCCTTACAAGGTCAAGCGCAACTACCAGGTCGCCACTTACTTCATAATCCCAGTCGCCATAAGCTGGCGCCTCTACAACATTTATCACATATGAAGCATCTCTTATTTCCTGGATA
>CAYRTF010000165.1:0-265 GCA_964427165.1 uncultured Actinomycetota bacterium
TATACTCATTGAAGATAATTTGTGGGAGGATATCAAATATTACCTTTTCATTTAATGTAAAATCTACTTTAATGAAGCGCCTGCCTGATCTTGCCTGAAGTGGACCAACAAAACTAATATAAACTGTAATTGAATCGGTGCGGCTCTCAGTTTTTTCAGGAGGAATAATAAACTGGAATCCCTGATTTTTGGAGAGATCACTAAGCATAAGTTCTAAATTTAATAACAAATTATTTTTGGTTGTCTTTTTTAAAAGAGTAAAATT
>CAYRTF010000165.1:275-3909 GCA_964427165.1 uncultured Actinomycetota bacterium
CTAAATCCTCTGAATAACGATAGTTAGGAAAATATATTCTTTTAAGTGCTGTTCCACCTTTAAATGCAAGTATGGGGAAAAGTTTTGAGTCCGCAATGCCTAATAGTATCCAGGCAAGGACATAATCCTTTTCAAGAATCAATTCATTCATTTTTAAATTAACAGTTTTATCTACAAATTATTTATATTTATAGGAACTTGTTTGTAGGTCACAATTCTATAACTCCCCAAAATAGGAAGGCTCAGGAGTTATCGAATTAATCTTGTGTAAATACACATAACCCAAATTTTAAATAGATCAGTGAGGCATAAAGCGTGTAGCTATCTGGTGATCATTACTATTACTTTCAGTGAGCCAGTATTCAGGATCCTGTCCTAAAATTGGACTTAAGTCTTGCAGGCAGATATTTTTAAACAGATAAATGCCTGAGAAAGAAGCGATATGGTACCTGCGATGACGAAAAACAAAGACCTGATTTTAGGACAGGATCCTGGCAAGATATACAACTATCATCTTCGCCACATCTGTTTTGATATAATGGCTCCCATTACTGTCAAAAAGAACTCTCAGGCTTGCATCAAACTCTTCGCTCTCTTCATCAAGCATTATAAGGACCGGAAAATTTTCAAATGGATAGATTACTGCTCCATTTTTAAAATCACTGCTCCTGCGGCCTCCGGACCCTTCGATTCTTTTTATCAATCCTTCGGCAGAATTCTTGTACTTCCGGCACACAGGCTCAAGTACTCCCGGAATGGTCCTGAAATAAAACATCCCATCAGGAAGTTCCCTGTAGGATATCCATTCTCCGCTGATCTTTGCACCGTCTGCATTTACAAGATAGTGAAGTATTATCGCAGAGGAAAATATATCAAGTTTATTGGAACTTTCAAGATTGCCTTCACAAGATCCCTCCTTATAATAGATCCCCCTGGTCTCAAGATCCACTATTACATCACTTCCAAAGAACGGAAGACCGAGTCTTTGCGACCCAACAATAGCTGCGCCGGATTTTAGCGCAATATCTTCCAGACCGCTAATTTTTAATATCTTAAAAAAGCCGTCGCATAGACGGTCCAGGGTTTTTTTATTACCGTCCAGGTTTTCTGCCATATCACCTTCTATTCTGTTTTCTGGCTCATTCATTTTCCCCTTCCCTCTCATTCTGGATCAGGTATTATATTCATACTGTTTACAATCCTGATTGATAGTATAATATATCCTCATTAAAAACTTAAAAATTTTATTTACATTAAGGTAATTTGAATTACTGTCCGGAGTTTTGATGCATATAGATAAAGACCTGATCTTTTTGGACCCGAAAGTCAAAAGCATTGATATGCTTTTTGAGCTGATGTGTACCGAACTTGAAAAAAAGCACTGGATAGGGGCCGATTTCTTTGACACCCTTGTAGAAAGGGAGAGGAGATTTCCTACCGGCCTCGATACTGGAAAGATAAAGATAGCGGTCCCTCATGCCGATCCTGACAGGGTGATCATTGAGGGGATGGCGGTAGCAGTCATTAAAAAGCCTATCGATTTTGCTGAAATGGGACATCCGGGCAAGCGGCTTTTGCCCGTGAACATAGTTTTTTTACTTCTGCTGAAAAAGGGGAAGGTAGAGTTTTATCATAAGCTGTTAAATAAAATTAAAAATTCTGATATATTACTTAAGATATATGAATCTGGAAGCAGGCAGGATGCATGTCGACTACTTACAAGATCATTAAATACCTGATAGATATCGGACCGGTAATAATAATACCGTGTCTCTTTTTGATCATAGGGTTTTTCTCTACAAGAAATGTGCTGGGGAATCTAAAAAACAGTCTTTATATATTATTGGGTTTTATTAGCCTAAGTGTCTTGATGACTATCTTTGTAAACTTCTTTGAACCGCTCACTAATACGATCATTATAAATTCATTGAAGGAATACGAGATCATTGACACAGGATGGCTCGTAACAGAGGCAGTCGCATTTAATTCACAGGTCCTGCTTCATATAATCATCTCAATATTCATATTAAATATACTTATGCTCTTTTTAAGGTTTACCCGTACTATTAATATCGATCTGTGGGGTTATTGGAGCTTCCTTCTTGTGGGTTCAATAATTTTTACAATAACCGGAATAGAATGGATAAGCATATTAATATCAGTAATAGTTGCAGCGATCACTTTTGTACTTTCAGACATATATGCACATCATATAGAAGTATATTATGGACTAAGAGGGGTCTCAAACCCCAGGGCAAATATAATATGCTGGGCTCCCTTTTCTCATCTAATAAATACAATCCTGAATAAGATACCCCTTGTAAAGAGGGTCCATATTTTTTATGAAGAGATACAATACAAGCTTGGAGTTTTTTCAGAACCCCTGGTGATGGGTTTTATACTGGGTTTTATTATCGGTATTATTACGCGTTATAGGACACTTCTGCTGGAGCTGGTCCCTAATCTTTTATATGCGCTTTCAAGCGGCTTAAGGCTGGCTGTTATAATGGTCCTTCTTCCCAGGGCCGTAAATCTCCTTATGAAGGGCATGGTCCCTGCTGTTAATGACTTCCGCAGTCTTATCAGAAGAAAAATAACCAGAAGGACCATTTACATCGGACTTGACTCTATGATCCTTGTCGGCCATCCTTCAGTAATCGGCCTGTCTGTTATAATAATCCCGCTAACAATATATCTTTCAACTCTTCTTCCTGGTAACAGGGTGCTGCCCAGTGCCGACCTGGTCATTATTCCCTTCCTTATTATATGGGCGGTAATACTCTCAAGAGGCGATTTTTTCAGGAGCTTTATATCAGCTGCGGTAATAATCCCGATTGTTTTGTGGATCACTACTGATATGGGGGAACTCTTTACCAATTTCTTTATAAAATATGATCTTAGCCTCGTGGGAGATTATGCCAGCATATCAAGTATGGGTGCAAGCTCAAATATATTCTTCTGGATACTGCTCCAGATAGTCAAACCTATACTTAACTTATTTGTATAGCACCAGAGACGATCATGAAGTGTGGTTTTTTGATCCTTTTTAGCTGTCTGTTATCAATCTTTTCGTGTTACACGGTGGATAAACTCAGTATATAGATTCTTTCTTACTCCCGGTCTTTCACCTATTAAATGGATATCATTTCTCTCAAGCACCAGTCTTATCTTGGCATTATTATGCATTATTATATCTCTTATATTTTCACGGGTCGTTTTTGATACCCACAGGTCAGACTCCTGGGAGATATATGGGAAAAATGATCTTAAATCCATCATCTTGTCCCAATCGATCCTGATCTTTCCGACTAGTTCTGTATAATTTATTTCAGGATATTTTGTCCTGATGATCCTGGCCTGTCTCACTATCTCGTAATTTACACTTTTTTCTATCCTTTTAAGATTATAGGAAGATATGGTGAGAAATATCCCATATGCAATAATTGGAGGAATGATGAAATAATAATAGTTGATTATAAAATCAACTATATACCTGCCAATATTTCCTAAAAATACATCCAGCCAGATCCTGGACATCAGATTCCCCCATAATAGAATTTTAATCAATCAGCTTCCGGTAAAGGTCCTTCCCCCATCAGCCAGTATTGCCTCACCACTTATAGCGACATTACAC
>CAYRTF010000166.1:0-3818 GCA_964427165.1 uncultured Actinomycetota bacterium
TAGTATCGGTGATGACGAAAAACGAAGAGATGTTTAAAAATAACGGCTACCCGAAGGGTTGGACAACAAAACAGCAATTGGCCCCGGGGTACTAATTCGATTTCTCCTATGTCTGAATTATATGCCTTTTTGTTTTTTTACATTATATTTTTTGGCAGATTATAATATACTGTTCTATGTTTCTAAATGTCTTAAGTATGGAGTGATTTATGAAGATAGTGATCGGTTCTGACCATGCAGGTTTTAAGCATAAAAAAAAGATATCGGAGCTTATAGCTTCACTCGGCCATGAAGTGATAGATGTCGGCACCGATGGTGAAGACAGTGTGGATTATCCAGACTATGGAGAAAAAGGCGCTATAAAAATATGCTGCGGCTACGCAGAGCTTGGCATCCTCATATGCGGTACGGGCATAGGCATATCAATAGCCGCAAATAAGGTCAGGGGAATAAGAGCAGCAGTATGCTGGAATGAAGAGACGGCAAGCCTTGCAAGGCAGCATAATGATGCAAATATCTTATGTATCGGAGCCAGGTTCGTACCAGTAGAGAAAGCTTTAGATATCACAAAAGTCTTTCTGGATACGCCTGCAAGCAAAGATGCGCGGCACCGGAGAAGAATTGAAAAGATATCAAGCATTGAAGAAAGGAGCAGGTCCTGTGACTGCAGATAAAGCCAGTAACAACCATACACATGACCAGGTATTTGATGATGATATAAGAAGTATCATCGACAATGAAATAAAGAGGCAGCAGGAGAATATAATACTTATAGCGTCAGAGAATTTTACTTCTCAGGAAGTAATAAGGACCATGGGTTCCGTACTTACAAATAAATATGCCGAGGGATACCCTGGTTTCAGATATTATGAGGGCTGTGAAAATATGGATAGTGTGGAGGAAATAGCCAGGCAGAGGGCAAATAAGCTGTTTGGCTCAAATTACTGCAATGTCCAGCCTCACAGCGGAGTGAATGCCAATATGGCTGTCTTCCTCTCAATACTTAAATGCGGGGACAGGATACTTTCCATGAACCTCCGTGACGGAGGGCATCTTTCGCACGGCCACAAACAGAACCTGACAGGTAAATATTTTGAAGTGCATACATACAGCGTGGATCCTGATACCGAATTGATAGATTACACGGCCATAATGAAACAGGCTAAAATAGTGAAGCCGAATCTGATAATAGCCGGGGCCAGCTCATATTCCAGGACCATAGATTTTTCTAAGTTCAGGGAGATCGCGGATGAAGTAGGCTCCTATTTTATGGCAGACACTGCCCATATCGCAGGGCTGATGACAAGCGGGCTGCATCCCAATTCTGTGGGAGTGGCAGACTTTACCACCGCTACCACACATAAGACCCTGAGGGGGCCCAGGGGCGGTATGATAATCGCTGATAAAAAATACGGGGGGCTTATAGACAAATCAGTTTTTCCCGGCATACAGGGAGGACCCCTGATGCATATCATCGCTGCCAAAGCAGTTGCATACAAAGAAGCCCTGGAAAAAAGCTTCAAGGATTACAGCAGGAGGATAATCGAGAACTCGAAAACTCTCTGCCAGTACATGAAAGACGAGGGCTTCAGGATAGTGTCCGGAGGCACAGACAACCATCTTTTCCTTGTAGATCTCACCGGTAAAGGTATCACAGGTATTGAGGCGGCTGATCTTCTTGCAAGCGTCGGGCTGGTCCTTAATTATAATGTGATCCCATATGACAAGCTGACCCCCACGATCACCAGTGGGATAAGGATCGGGACACCGGCCGTTACCACACAGGGGATGGGGACGGCAGAGATGGAAAAGATAGGGGAATATATTTCTACCGCTTTAAAGAACATGGATGATCAAACGGTTTTATCCGGCATAAGGACCAGAGTTAAAAAGCTTGCTGGTGAGTTTCCCGTCTACAGCAATATGGATGCATGAGCCTGGAATATGAATATACTTTCGATGAAAAATATATCCAAGAGCTTTTCAGAGAAAGTGCTTTTTAAAGATATCTCCTTTGGATTGGAAGATAATGACCGGATCGGCCTGGTCGGTATAAACGGAACGGGAAAATCCACATTTCTAAAAATACTTAGCGGACAGATGGAGGCGGACTCCGGAAGCATTGCCAGAAGCAGCGGGTCCACGGTCAGCTATCTTCCCCAGAACCTGGAGTTTGATGGGAATGTGACGGTCCTTGAACACATGCTCCGGGGAGATCATCCTGTGATGATGGCCATAAGGGAATATGGATCTGCAGCAAACAAGCTGCATGGATCGCCGGATGATAAAAAACTTCAAGCTGAGCTTACCAGACGTGCTTCAGAAATGGAGGCGCTTGACGGGTGGAACTTTGAGGTAGAAGTAAAAAGTATTTTGACCAAGTTAGGGATAGATGATGTCAACCGGAAGATAGGAGAACTTTCTGGCGGGCACAAGAGGCGTATCGCCCTTGCAGAAGCGCTTATCAGGCCCTCTGACCTTCTGGTGCTCGATGAACCCACAAACCATATTGATTTCGAAGCTATAAAGTGGCTCGAAAACTATTTGACCGCAAGAAAAGGGGCACTTCTTATCGTGACCCATGACCGTTATTTCCTAAACCGGGTAGTGAGCCGGATCATAGAGATAGACAGGGGCAGACTGTACGATTATGCGGGAAACTTTGAATACTTCCTGGAAGCCAGGGCAAAGCGCAGGGAAGTAAATGATACTATGGAGAAAAGGCGCAGACGCCTTTATGCAAATGAATTAAAATGGATACGGCAGGGCGCCAAGGCAAGAACTACCAAGCAGAAAGCAAGGATAGCCCGTTTTGACCAGTTAAAGAAGGCAGGCACAAATACCGCTGATGAGAGACTTGACCTTCCCGCAGCTTACAGGCGTCTTGGCAAAAAAGTGATCGAACTGGAAAGTGTCTCCAAATCATTTGACGGACAGATAATACTTAAGGATTTTAGCATACTCCTGGACCAGTCGGACAGGATCGGCATAGTGGGCCTAAATGGTATGGGAAAGACTATCCTTCTTGACCTGATAGCAGGGCTCGCCACACCGGATAGTGGGGAGATAAGCATTGGCAGAACTGTAAAGGTAGCGTACTACCGTCAGGGCAATGATGAGATGGATCATTCTATAAGAGCCATCGATTATATAAAGGAAACAGCGGAATATGTGGAAACCGCCAGTGGACAGAGGATTTCGGCAAGCCAGATGCTTGAGCGTTTTCTCTTTGACACAGATCATCAATACAGCCTTATAGGAAATCTTTCCGGAGGCGAGAGGAGAAGGCTTCTCCTTGCAAAGACGCTTCTGGAAAAGCCGAATGTCCTTCTTCTGGATGAACCCACGAATGACCTTGATATCCAGACCCTTGAGGTGCTCGAGGAATACCTGCAAGTCTTTCAGGGTGCAGTACTTGTGGTATCGCATGACAGGTACTTCCTGGACAAAGTAGCCGACAGGATAATAGCAGTAAAAGATAATGGGGAGACCGTCTTCTATAATGACCTTGATATCTATGAAAAAAGCCTTGAAGCAGATAGACTGGCATCCTTAAAGAAGATAAAGGTCCTCAGGAGATCAAAGGATCCTGATAAGAAGAAGAGGTTTACTTATGCTGAGAATAAGGAATATGAAAAGATAGACAGCGATATTGAAAAACTTGAGGTCTCACTCTTAAAAGTAGAAAAAGAGATGACAGAAAACTGGTCCGACCATATGAAGATGCAGGAACTGGCCATAAAACAGAAAGAGCTCCAGGGGCAGTTAAATGAAAAAATGGAGCGCTGGATCTATCTTAATGAACTTGCCGAAGAGAT
>CAYRTF010000167.1:0-3768 GCA_964427165.1 uncultured Actinomycetota bacterium
ACGGTGAATACAAACCGGGCCAGCAGCTTAAGATGAAGGACCTGGTTGAAAGGCTGGGTACCAGCCAGATGCCTATAAGGGAATCCCTGCAGCAGCTTAAGGGTGAGGGCCTTATAAGGATAATACCCCAGAGGGGAGCCCAGGTAATAACCATGGAGCCCAAGTTCGTTAAGAATATATGCGACCTACGCTACGCAGTGGAGATGCTACTTATAAAGGAAGCCTGCGAAATTAAGGACCTTTCCTGGGTAGGCAAGCTAAAAAAAGCCCAGGATGTGTATGACTCCCTTATAGATGAAAAAGACTCCATAAAGATAATCCAGGCCAACAGGGATTTTCATAAGGTACATTATGACATAGCTGACAATAGCGAAGCCCTGGGTGTACTTGAAAGGACAAATACCATACTTACCTTTATAAGGACGACATATGGATACTCAAAGGCAAGGATACTGCAGACCAGCAGAGAGCATAAAGATATTATTGAAGGCTTTGAAAAGGGTGACAGCAAGGAAGTTATAAAGGCTGCCTCCATACATCTTGAGAATGCCAAGAAGACATTTTTGGAAGAGATGGCTGAGGCGTAGATATGGTTAAAAAAATACCTATTAAAGAAAGGATAATAAAAATAAATGAACTCACTTAAAGACAAGATAGCCCTGGTAACTGGCGGGGGCTCCGGCATAGGAAAAGCAATAGTAGAAGAGCTGGCATCACTGGGTGTAATAGTATTTATCCACTATAAAAGCAGCAAAGAACCTGCAGAAAAACTTGCCAGTACCATTACTTCTAATGGCGGAGAGGCTTATGCAGTGGGTGCAGACCTTACCAGGGAAGAAGAGATAAAATCCCTTATAGCCTATATCTCTAAAAAGAAAAAAAAGCTCGATATTCTGATAAATAATGCCGGTACCTTCCACGAAAGGACACCCCTTGAGGATATGAGCCTGGAATTTTTTAGAGGCGTATCAGCCTTAAACCTGGAATCAATGTTTCTGGTAATAAGAGAAGCTGTCCCCCTTATGAAAGACCTTAAAGGGGCAAGCATAGTAAATATGTCATCAGAAGCTGGAAGGCAGGGTGGAAATGCCGGTTCTCTTGCTTATTCCACAATAAAGGGAGCAATACTTACCATGACCAGGGGCCTAGCCAAGGAGCTTGCTCCTTATGGAATAAGGGTAAATGCCCTTACGCCTGGAATGGTTCTGGGTACCCGTATACATGCGACCCGGACTAGTGAAAAGCTTAAAAAACAAGTTATATCAAAAATACCCCTGGGAAGGGCCGGCACCTGTGAAGATATTGCCAGGGCAGCCTCATTTCTTGCCAGTGAATATAATGGCTTCATTACCGGGGCTACGCTTGATATAAATGGCGGGATATATATGGTATAGGCCGCTATGAGACAAAGAGAATCTTTACAATTAAAGACAAACCAAATGAAAGCCTTATACTTCAAAGGAAACCAAAAACTTAAAATAAAAGAAATCCCCCGTCCCAAACCGGGTCCGGGGGAAGTTATAATAAAGATGAGATCAGCCGGCATCTGCGGAAGCGATCTTCTTATCTACAAACCCCCCGATCCGCCCCCATATGTATCAGGCCATGAGGGAGCAGGTATAGTAGAAGAGATTGGTCGTGGGGTACTTGACATAAAAGTATGTGACCGGGTAGCCATATACCATCATCACGGCTGCGGAAAATGTACCCTTTGCAAGATGGGCCTATACATGCAGTGCTACAACCGCCAGGGTCTAAACTGGCATAAGGACGGCTGCGACTCTGACTATTTTAAGGTAGAGGAAAAGTTCTGCCTTAAACTACCCGATGGGCTAAACTATGATGATGGAGCCATAATAGGATGTGCCGGGGGTACCGCCTATTCGGCAGTTAAAAAGATGGATCTATCGGGACGCACATCATTTGCCCTCTTTGGTACCGGCCCTGTTGGACTATCAATACTTATGGTAGCAAAGGTTTACGGAGTAAAGCCGATAGTTGTAGATATATTAAAAGATAGACTGGACTTTGCAGTTAAATTTGGGGCAATAGACCTTATAGATGCATCTTCCTGTGACCCGGTAGAGGCTATAATGGAGCTAACCGGGGGAAAGGGTGCAGACAGGATAATGATAGCCTCTGGCTCAAGCACCGCACAGGCCCAGGCGGTTAAATCAGTATCAGCCAATGGAAGGATAGGCTTTGTAGGAATGGGAGCTAAAGATAACAGAATGGATATGGACCACTTCATAAGGAGGCAGGCAACTGCAGTAGGTTCCTATGTATGTCCCAGGAATGATTATCCTGAGATGGTAGAGTTCCTGGTGGAAAATAACATTCATTTTTCAGATATGGTAACGAGAAGGTTCAGTCTTAAAAAAGCCCAAGAAGCCTTCAGTCTCTTTTCCAAAGGAGCCACAGGAAAATTCATGTTCAAATGGGACTCATAGGAGGACATATGTCATATAATTTAGAACTTCAGCACAGGATAGCCAAACTATACTATATAGATGACTTAAAGCAGGAATCTATAGCCAGAAGGCTTAATATATCCAGATATAAGGTAAGCAGGGTGCTTAAGAAGGCAAAAGATAGCGGCCTGGTTAGGATACAGGTACTTACCCCGGATAAAAAACAGATGATAGGATAAGGAGAAGATATGTTTTCACTTGAAGGTAAATCAGCTTTAGTAACCGGTGGTTCCAGGGGACTGGGCGAAGGCATAGCAAGAGCCCTGGCAAAGGCAGGGGCAGATGTAGCGGTAAACTACAATAGCTCCAAAGGAAGAGCCTTAAAAGTGGTAGAAGACCTAAAAGCTATGGGTAGCGATACTATTGCAGTAGGAGCAGATGTGACCAGCCAAGATGATGTAAAGGCTATGTTTGATACTGTATTGGATAAGTATGGCAAGCTAGATATCTTTGTAAATAATGCAGGAACCATATCTCAGAAAGATGTCTTTGATTCAACCATTGATGACTGGAACTATATTATAAACACAAATCTTACCAGTACATTCTTATGTACAAAGCACGCTATGGAAATAATGAGAAAACAGGGACACGGCAGGATAATAGTAGATGCATCACTAACCGGTCAGAGGGGCACCGAATACGGACAGGTCCATTATGCCGCTTCTAAAGGGGGCCAGATTGCCCTTGTAAAGACACTTGCCCGGGTGGGAACAAAATATAAGGTCACTGTAAATGCAGTAGCTCCTGGTTCCATAGACTCGGAGATGCTGGATAATTTTGTAACCCCGGAAAAGAAAAAGGAACTGGCTAAAAAGTTCCCCCTGGGATTCGGGACAGTAGAAGATGTGGGCGCTGCTGTAGTTTATCTTGCCAGTGATGAGGCCAGGTATATAACCGGAACCACCATCGATATAAATGGCGGGATGTATATGAGGTAGTTTGCAATATTTTGCAGATCTTAAGATATTTCTAATTCAGGGTAAGCAAATCTCATAATAATTTTCTTTAACTTAAGCGGTAATCCAGTTTTCCGTATTAAGTTTAAATGCCCTTCTTACCTAATCTATTGCTTCTAGTACTCTAAAATTGTTTATTTAGGGTATTCTTACCATTCTTAGCTTTAGGACTTCTATAAAATAAAAAAACCTTGACAACAGATTTAATATATAATATATATATTATATATTATTATTTTTCCGTACTTTATATTAAGAATTATTACTATTTATATCTGAAAAGTAGGGCTTCACGAAATTAAAAATTCGGGAGGAAACTTTTAACAAACCGAATTTTA
>CAYRTF010000168.1:0-3761 GCA_964427165.1 uncultured Actinomycetota bacterium
ATTTATGTCTGATTATAGCCAATACCCGGCAACCACAGCTGCAAATATGATACTTGAGTTAGAGGGAGATGCTACGGCACCACTAAATGGTACCAATCAGTATATTTATATGGCGAATGTGCCTACAGATGACCCATGGGGTACTGCTAATAGTTACACTTATGTTACAACTGATCCCGCCACGACTTATACTCTTGGCTGTAGTGATGCTACATTAACTATAACAGCTGGCCAGGCAAGCTGGAATGATTAATTAGAAGCCTGGATAAGTTATAGTATTCTATGAGAATTGAGGCTTGATCATTTGCAAAATCGAGTAGGAGGTAGGTAATTATTTTACCTACCGTCCTCTCACACAACCGTACATACCGTTCGGTATACGGCGGTTCAATAAAATTAATGTACTAATAAATACCTTCCCGTTATTGATTGAAAACCCAGTTTCCTTAAGTACTCATTGGTAAATGCTCTTGTAAGGATTGGACTTACCGCTATTCTCCTGATTCGGTCAAGTCAGGTATTAAACATAATCAACTGTGTATAAGCCAAAAAGTGTGATTTTAATAGTATTGAAAAGGTAACTCCATGTGATTATTGCAGCATGATCTCTCTCAGATCCTTTAGCGCTTCATTGATCTTTCTTGAAACATGCTTCTGGGAAAACCCTATGCGGTCACCGATCTCCTTCTGGGAAAATCCCATAAAAAACTTCATTATCAGTACTTTTTTATTTAAAGACTTAAGGCGGTCCATTGCATTCCAGAGCAGTATTTTATCCTCCATAGGCAAATTAAAGCTCTTCTGCTCCCTGGACCTGATCAGGCCTTCATCGTAATCAAGATCCTGATGCTCTCCGCTGTCCAGTGAATATATATTATAAAGCGATTCCCTTATTCTTAATATTTCATCAATACCGCCTATAGATATATTAATACCCCGGGAGATCTCTTCTGTTGTCGGGAACCGGTCATTTTCAGCCTGGAATTTTTCCATAAAATCATTAAATTCTTTATTCAGATTCCAGACCCATCTGGGAAATTTTATTATCTTATTATCCCTGATATGATTCAGGATCTCACCTTTTATGCAATAATATGCATAAGTAAAGAACTTATTGTCCTTCCCTGGATCAAATCTGTTGACCGCTACCAGCAGACCGGTAAACGCCAGCTGTTGAAGTTCCTCTTTCTCAATACTATAGTTTTTAAGGTCATTTGCCATCTTTAGAACAAACTTTCGGGATTTTTCAAAGATCTTATCCAGGACCTCTGGTTTATTTGTATTCCTATAGAGCTCTATTAGCTGCTCTATGGATAAATCCTGCAAATTTATTAAATTATAGTTGTGAGTCTCTTTCTTTATGATCATATCGGCTACATTATTATATCTACATATTCTGGTATACATTAAACATCGGTAAATACATAGATATCACTATCATTCCTATTAATATCGCTACCAGCAGCAGCATCATAGGCTCCAGTACAGTTATCAGAATATCGATAGAAGTAGAGGCTTCTTCTTCATAAAAATCTGCTATTTTATTTACCATTTCATCAAGATTACCCGTCTTTTCACCAACTGCTATCATCTGGACCATCATAAGAGGAAAAATAGATGATTTGGACATTGGAATTGACATATTGTCACCCTCCCTGATGCCCTTTTTTACTGCAGCCAGGGCATTATCAACATGAACATTATCAGCTACACCTTTGAGGATCTCAAGTGCCGCCAGTATCGGTACGCCGGTTTGGAGCAGGATAGCAAATTGCCTGTTCAGCCTGCCCAGTGAAAGCGTACGCATCAGGGACCCTAATTTTGGTATATTTATTTTAATATTATCAAAAAGTTCCCTTCCGGAAGGCGTATTGATTATTTTTCTAAATAGAAGCCTTCCGCCAATAATCACTAACAGCAAAACACCATAGAACCATATTTTCTTAAACAGGTCCCCGATAGATATGATTATCTGTGTCATCACAGGCAATTGTACCCCGAGCTCTGCATAAATATCTTTAAAAGTCGGTACCATAAACACAATTATCACAAATGTAATAACAACGGCAAAACCCATGACAAATTTGGGATAGGCGGTTTTATTCCTGACCTTCAATCTAATACTTTCTTCCTTTTCGAGAAATACAGCCAGGCTGGTCAGAGTCATATCGATCACTCCGGCGGCTTCACCTGCCCTAATAAGGCTTATATATATTTTTCTAAAAGTTTTTTCATGCTTGCTCATTGCTTCCGATAAAGAGTATCCGGATTCAATATCTCTCCTGATATCTCCTATAATAACTGCAAATTTTGGATTACTGGTCTGTTTTTCCAAAACAGCAAGAGATTCTATCAGGGACATGCCAGATGATATCAGGGTAGCAAATTGCCTTGTAAAAACAACAATATCTCTTGACCTGATTCGGTTAAAAAAGCTAAAACTGACCTGTTTTTTTGCAAGACCTTCAGACTCGCCTCCTTTTCTTTTCAAATCGATTATATATAATCCCTTTTTTCTTAGTCTAGACATTACAATTTCCTGATTTTGAGCATCGATACTTCCCTTGAGAAGTGTCCCTTCAGTATTTTTTGCTTTGTAATCAAAGGTAGCCATATTTTTTCCTTTTCTTAATTAATCATTAATCAATCTATTAAGTTCTTCCCTGTTATGCGCCCTGTCTATTGCCGTCTCCCTTGTTATCTTGCCTTCTTTAAGCAGACCGACTAAAGACATATCCATAGTGGTCATCCCGTTTTTTCCTCCAGCCTGTATCGCAGAGTAGATCTGGTGGGCCTTCGACTCTCTTATCATATTTCCTATAGCATTATTTACAAACATCAATTCGCTTGCTACCGCTCTTCCATCGTTTTTTATATTTGGCACCAGCTGCTGCACAAGCACAGCCTTTAGTGTCCCGGCCAATTGGGTCCTGATCTGTCTTTGCTGATGAGTAGGGAAAATATCTATTATTCTATCAATAGTCTGGGGTGCATCCTGTGTATGCAGAGTTGAAAAAACAAGATGGCCAGTCTCGGCAGCTGTAAGCGCGCTGGAGATAGTCTCAAGATCCCTCATTTCTCCTACCATGATGACATCAGGGTCCTCTCTTAAAATAAATCTCAATGCCTCTTTAAAAGATCTTGCATCAGAAAGAACTTCCCTCTGGCTAATGATACTTTTTTTATGCTGAAAAAGATACTCTATAGGATCTTCAATTGTGATTATATTTACAGAGCGGTTTCTGTTTATTATATCAATTATAGATGCCAGTGTTGTTGATTTCCCCGACCCGGTCGGTCCGGTGACAAGCACGAGACCCCTTGGGTATTCAGCAAACTCTTTGATCTGTGGAGGCAATCCCAGTTCTTCGATAGTTTGAATTTCATGTGAGATCAGCCTGAAAGCGCCTGCGAGACTTCCCCTCTGATAAAAATAACTGCACCTGAATCTACCGATATTAGGAATTGCATAAGAGAAGTCCAGAGCTTTTTGCTCTGCCAGCCTCTCTTTCTGCTCAGAGTTTAATATCTCGGTAAGAATTTTTTTAGATAAATCTGGTGTGATATCACCAAACTCTGTTAGTTTTACAAGACTTCCATGAATTCTTAAAATAGGCGGCAGCACGCATACGATATGAGCATCTGAAGCGTCCCTTTGTTTGGCCTGTGATAGAATCTCCTTTATTACCATTATTTCTCCATTTACATTATGTTTATTAAATCAATAATTTTTTAATATTTTTTATATCCGGCATTATATC
>CAYRTF010000169.1:0-3759 GCA_964427165.1 uncultured Actinomycetota bacterium
GCCTGTGTCAGAGCCCAGACTGCATATTGCCTCACCTGCTGCGACACTTGCTGCAGGGCCGCCGCTTGAACCGCCCGGCACCCTGCTTTTATCCCATGGGTTCTTTACCGGCCCGAAGTGAGAGTTTTCATTTGAAGAACCCATGGCAAATTCATCCATATTGAGTTTGCCCGGAAGTATAAAGTTATTTTTTTTCAGTCTCTTTATAACAGTTGCATCATAAATAGGTACATAGCTCTCAAGTATCCTGGATGCACAGGTAGTCGTGATGCCCCTGGTGCAGATATTGTCTTTGATCCCTACTGGTATTCCGGTAAAATCCTCAATGCTGCCGCCCTCTGCAATATGACAATCAGCCTTGCCGGCAGACTCGAGGGCAGACTCCTCTTCAGTCCTTATATATGAATTTATGTCTTTGTCTTTTCTCTTTATCCGGTCAAACACACTTTGCGTGATATCGGTACTGGAGACCTCTCTGGACCCGAGCTTTTTCCTGAGCTCATGGGCAGTTAGATAATTAAGTTCCAACAATATCTCCTTATGATCTAAATACTCTTTTATTAATCTATTTTTGGCACGCTGAAACCATCTTCGGCTTCTTCGGGTGCATTCTTTAAGGCTTCTTCCTGTGACACGGGTTCACGGATCTCGTCTTCCCTTGAGACATTATTTATATCCATCACATGTGATGTGGAGGCAATACCTTCTGTATCAACAGTGCTTATCCTTGCCACATGATCAAGAATCCTATTGAGCTGGGGGGTGATCTTTTCCACTTCCTCATCGCTAAAATCAAGCTCCGCAAGTTTTGCCACGTGCCTGACATCACTGCTTCTTATTCTTTTCATTAATTTTTCCTGCCAATTATAACTTGCTGCCTGGCACTCAAACGATACCAGGAACTCCCGGATTCAAGTACAATATTTTAACAAAAAACTTATACAATTAGTACATCTTTATCATCTCAAACTGCCCCAGCAGTATAAGTATGAGTATCAGATTATATACCCCGTGAAGAAATATAGCCGGAAATAATGATCTCGTCTTCTCGAATATATAGGCAAGCAGCCAGCCTATTATCATCATCGGAACAAAACTGTAAAGCTGCAGGTGCACTATTGAAAATAGAAAGGAGGAAAGAAAGAGCGCCGGCAGCACTCCCCAGTTCCTTTTGAAAGCTGAGTATAGAAATCCCCTGAAAAATACTTCCTCGATCACGGGACCTATAAAGGCGACCACAATAAGAAGTATAGTGTTTGAGATACTGCGGTTTTTAATAAGGATCTCGATCTTGCTCGCAGGCGCCTCTATACCAAAGATCGAATTCATCGCAAAGACATAGATAAAACTTATAGCAAATATAGCTATCAGTGAAATAAGGGTGTACCAGAGTGTCTTTCCTATGCTGTAATACCTTATCCCCAGGTCCCTTAGTCTTCCCTTTCTTTTATGAAGCGCTATAAACCAGACAACTCCCATCATTAGAAGTACCTGAATGCCATAAAGGACTATGAAGCTAATATTGCTTATATTTGCACTTAAAAGCTGCCTATTGCTCAGGGTTATAAAGATCCTTGCAGAACCAAAATATACACCGGTAAGGGCAGCTGCAAGAAATAGAATTGAGTAGATGCCGTCCAGCGCGTTCCAGGTAATATTGAGTCCTGCTGACGGATCCGGCCTGTCCCTATGTTTCGGGCTATAGTCATTCATTATTCATAGCCCACTATACTTCTATTATTCATATATATATTCTCAAATCTTTCTATCCAGGTATCGAAAATACAGATATAATATTTACTCATCAGACATCATATCTTCAAATTCTTTTTCAGATATTATTTTTATACCCAGCTTTCCTGCCATTTCTAGCTTGCTTCCTGCATCCTCGCCCACAAGCACGAAATCCGTGCTCCTGCTGACGCTGGCTGTTACCCTTCCTCCGTAATTTTCTATAATTTCCCTTGCGCTCTCACGGGAATAATTTTTGAGCTTTCCAGTGATTACATATGTCTTTCCAGTAAAATCCTTCTTCTGGATTATTTCCCTTTTGCCGCCTCCGAAATTAAGTCCCGCAGCTCTCAGTCTCTCTATCACTTCCATATTCTGCCTGCCATCGAAAAAATCAACTACACTCTGGGCTATCCTGGGACCGACTTCACTTATGCCTTCAATTTCCTCGAAACTGGCCGTAGCAAGCGAATCCAGATCCCCAAAATGATCGGCCAGTACATCTGAAGTATGGGAACCCACAAACCTGATCCCAAGAGCAAACAATAATCGCGAAAGAGGTCTTTTCCTGCTTTTTTTTATGGAACCGAGGAGGTTATTTGTAGATCTCTCCTTGAAATTTTCAAGTGAAAAAACATCCTCATACCTGAGGTAATAAATATCCGATATATCTTTAATAAGGTCCTTCTCCAGGAGTTTTTCTATTATTGCAGGTCCAAGACCATCAATATCCATACCTGACTTGGAGGCAAAATGCACTATTTTTTCGAACTGCTGGGCCGGGCATGCGATCGAAGTGCAGCGCAGGGCAACTTCCCCTTCCGGTCTGACAGCTTTCGAGTGACACGCCGGACAGATATCGGGCATCTTGAATAATCTTTGGGTCCCATCCCTTTTTTCTTTGATCACCTTTACTATCTCTGGTATAACATCACCAGCTTTATGGACCGTTACCCAATCCCCTATCATCACACCCTTTCTCCTTATTTCATCCTCATTATGGAGTGTGGCGTGAGACACTGTAGAACCAGCTACCTTTACGGGCACAAGTTCGGCTACCGGTGTCAGGGCCCCTGTCCTTCCCACGCTTATTTTTATATCGACCACCTTTGTCGTTTCCTGTTCCGGCGGGAATTTATATGCAGCTGCCCATCTGGGATTCCGTGATGTCTGGCCGAGGATCCGCTGGAAACTGAATTTATCCACTTTTATGACTATCCCATCAGTCTCATAGGAAAGACCTTTTCTTTTATCCTTCCAGTTTTCAATATATTTTTTTATTTCGTTTATCCCCCTTACTTTTCTGACATGGGGGTTTACCCTGAAGCCCAGCTCCTTCAAGAATTCAAGCATCTCAAAGTGACCCTGTATCTTAAGTCCTGGAAATAAAACAGCAGCATAGATAAATACATTAAGTTTTCTTTTTGCAGTCATCCTGGGATCGATCTGGCGGAGCGATCCCGCCGCAGCATTCCTTGGATTTGCAAAGGTAGCGATGCCTTCCTCTTCTCTCCGCATATTTATCCTGGCAAATTCTTCTTTTGCAAGACATACTTCCCCTCTTACCTCAAGTACATCTGGTATCCTTTCAGTCTTTGCCTTCTGAAGCCTTAAGGGTATAGTGTTTATCGTCCTTAGATTGGATGTTATATCTTCACCGGTTATCCCATCACCCCTGGTAGCACCTCTCACAAATCTTCCATCCTCATAGACGATCGATATGGCGGACCCGTCGATCTTTAATTCACATACAAAATCAATCTCTTCAGGCGGCATGGAAAGATCCTTTGAGACGCGTTTTATAAAATCGCCCAGTTCATCATAATCAAATACATCCTGCAGGGATAGCATCTTCTCGCCATGCATAAGTGTATTGAACCCACCTTCAATAGGGGCCCCTATCCTTTGCGTCGGAGAATTTTCTATTACAAGGGATGGGAATCTCTTTTCCAGTTCTTCCAGCCTCCTGAATAAGAGATCGTATTCAGCATCAGATACAAGAGGATTATCTTTTATATAATAGTAGTG
>CAYRTF010000170.1:0-2100 GCA_964427165.1 uncultured Actinomycetota bacterium
ATACAAAAGCATCACTCATAACGCGAGGATTGCATGAACTTTCAAAATTCGGGACAAAGCTTGGAGCAAATCCGCTTACTTTCTCTGGCGCTGCAGTCATGGGTGATCTAATAGCTACATGTATCAGCAAGCACAGCCGTAACAGAATGGTAGGGGAAAGATTGGCAAGTGGAGAAAAAATCGACCAGATAATGAATAGTATGTATATGGTCGCGGAGGGTGTTAGGACCACAAAAGCAGTATACGAGATAGCTATAAAAAATAATCTGGATGTTCCTATAACGGAGTGTATATATGAGATCATATATGAGGACCTAAGTCCCGAAGAATCTGTCAAAAAGCTTATGAGCCGTAAGTTTAAACCTGAAATTTAAGATCTGCTATAAATAGATCCTTTTGAGTCCAGTACGGGAGCTATTCTTATTGATTTTGTCTATCATCTATTGTATGCTTTTTTCTAATAAGGTGATAGGCATCCGAATCAAAGTTTATGGATAGAGTGGCCGTTGCACTGCAGCAGCTTGACTCTGTGAGGAAGGATTAAATCCCAATGGGATACATGGTGATTCAATACCGTGAGGATATCACAATATAATCTGTGGCGGGACGTGGCGCAGTTTGGCTAGCGCACCAGTATGGGGTACTGGGGGTCGGAGGTTCAAATCCTCTCGTCCCGACCAAGCCTGTATCAGTATAATGCGGAACATACTGATACTACTAATGAGAATATGGTGGATCTTGTTCTCAAGGATTTGAAAAGATGGACCGAGCATTAGCGGGGGAGTCGGCAGCAATAAAAAACCATAGCTGGCAGAAGGGTTGTATTGGAAAGCAATATAAAATTCGGTACTGATGGATGGCGGGCGGTAATGGCCCGTGAATTTACTTTTGATAACCTGAGATTAGTGGCACAGGCCATTGGGCAATATCTAAAAGATGGATCTTTTGACAAAAAAGGTCTATTTATTGGATATGACAATAGATTCCTCTCAGAGGAGTTCGGTCTTGAAGCTGGAAAAGTTCTTTCATCAATGGGTTTCAAGGTCTATATAGCCGAAGAAGCAGTCCCGACCCCGGTCACAGCATTTATGGTAAGAGATCTTGAACTTGATGGTGCTTTAATGATAACTGCAAGCCATAATCCCTCCAGATATAATGGTATTAAATTTATACCATATTATGGCGGACCCGCTTTAGCTGAAATAACAGAGAATATTGAAAACAATCTAAAGAAGATAGCGGATGGCAGTGTTGACAAAGTCGATATTTATTCAATAGATAACAGCTCTCCAGAATCAAAAATATCCGCCGTCTCAGATTTCAATAACTATAAAAAAAGCCTGGTATCTCTTCTGAATGCAGACCTAATAAAAAATTCCGGGTTAAAGGTGACCCTGGACACTATGAATGGTGCCGCATTTCATATAATGCCGGATATCCTTAAAAATGATCTTGGAATTAAGGTATATGTGTTAAATGGTAACAGGGATCCTTTATTTGGTGGTAAATTGCCAGATCCTTCTGAGAAGAATCTATCTGACCTAAAAGTGGCGATGGTAGAGAATTCATCCGATATCGGCCTTGCGCTGGATGGCGACGCTGACAGGTTTGGCGTAATCGATAGGAAAGGAGTCTTTTTAAATCCTAATAATATTATTTCAATTTGCCTTTACTACCTTCTTTCAACCAGAAAATATGAAAAAGATGATTCTGTAGTGAGGACTGTTGCTACAACACATCTCCTCGACGCTATCTGTAAAAAAAATAATATTAATCTTATTGAAAAACCGGTAGGATTTAAATATATTGG
This sequence comes from uncultured Actinomycetota bacterium, assembly GCA_964427165.1. GTDB lineage: Bacteria > Actinomycetota > Humimicrobiia > Humimicrobiales > Humimicrobiaceae > M55B120. The sequence continues at coordinate 1,811 of CAYRTF010000170.1, forward strand.
AAAAGAAATGTTAAATGGTAAAATAATAATAGGAGGAGAAGAAAGTGGCGGGTTAAGCATAAAGGATCATATTCCGGAAAAGGACGGTCTTATTGCAAATCTACTTCTTCTAGAGATACAGGCATATTTGAAAAATAAATATGGCAACTTTTATATTTCTGATTATTTAGAAAAAATATATGAAGAATTCGGGACCTTTTATAATACCAGATTGGACCTGAATGTACCGGAGAAATGCAAGAATACTATTATTGAATATTTTTCTGGTCTGGAGAATCATAGGCTTGAGA
>CAYRTF010000170.1:2110-3756 GCA_964427165.1 uncultured Actinomycetota bacterium
GGAATTATTAAATATTGACGGGGCCAAAGTAATATTTGATGATAGCAGCTGGGTCCTTGTAAGGGCTTCGGGTACCGAGCCTTTGATCAGGTGCTATATAGAATCTACGGATAAGGGTTTTTTTGAGATTTTAAAAGACTTTGTAAATGAGAATATAAACAGGCTGATCGATCAATATGAATAAGCATAAAAATACTGAGTCCATTAGGGAGTATAAAGCTGAAATAAAGGAAGAGATCTCCGAAAAAATATTAATGCAGTTAAAAAAGATCCTTCCGGGGAAAAAGGGTCTGCTGGTTATCAAGGGCCCAAACATCGGTGATGAGTTTTATATTGAAAAGAATGAGTTTATCATCGGCAGAAGTCCTGAATCTGATGTTCTACTGGATGATATAACAGTATCACGCAGACATGCGCTCTTAAAAAAAGAAGATGATGATTACAGGCTTCTTGACGCAGGTAGCTTAAACGGAAGCTATCTCAATGGCCATATAGTCGAAGAAGCAATTCTTTCAAATGGTGACCGCATACAAATAGGAAAATATATTTTTATATATTTTTCGGTTAAATAAAACTTAATACCATGGATAAAACAAAAAAAAGTAAACCGGAAAGCCTTACAATAGGGAAGCTGATAAAGAAATTAAGAAAGGTTTATCCTGGTTTGACCAGCAGTAAATTAAGATTTCTTGAAACCCAGGGCCTTATAGCTCCAAAAAGATCGAACAATAAATACAGGGTCTACTATAAGGAAGATATTGAAAAAATAAATTTCATATTGAAGATGCAGAAAGAATTTTACCTTCCACTTGACATCATTAAGAAAAGAATAGGATCAAAAGAGTTTAAGAGCTATCTAGAATCAGGAAAGGATCTTAAAAATCTGCAGTTAAAATTAGGCGAGGAATTTAAACAAGAGCAGCAGGAAGATTATTATACCCTTGATGAATTAAAGAAAAAGTTAAAATTATCCGAATCATTTATTGAGGATATCCTGGAGAATGATCTTGTGGAATGGAAGAATGAAAATGGCAATTTAATTATAAATGGCAGTGACATTGAAATAATTAAGATGGCTATTGAGTTATCAAAATATGGTATATATATAAAGCATTTAAAATTATTCGAAAATTTTGCTGTGAGGCATTCTTCCTTTATTCAGCAGATCATTATGCCGCTTATGATATCCTCGAAAAAGGAGCAGCACAGCAAAGGTAAAAAGGTCGCCCTTTTACTTGAAAGAAGACTCTGTGATCTTCATGAGCTACTGCTGAAAAAGGAAAATAGAAAGTTTCTGGAAAAGCATAAATGAAAAAACCCGCTTCTATCATTCTTTTTTTAAAAATTTGCATAATTTTTATTGTATTTACCCTATTTTTTCCTGCGTCTGTACTCTATGCCAATACAGGGCCACAGCCTGAAATATCCGGAGTATCCAGTATTGATTCTTCCAAAGGCACCGGTAACGGGTTTGCCCTTTATGAAGATGAAATAGATATTGAAGCACAAACCGCAATACTTATGGATTACAGGACAGGGAATATCCTCTGGGAAAAACAATCAAAAGCATCTGTTTATCCTGCAAGCATAACAAAGATAATGACAGGTATCCTGGCAATTGAAAACATAAAGGATCTCAGTCAAAT
>CAYRTF010000171.1:0-3703 GCA_964427165.1 uncultured Actinomycetota bacterium
CGATCGCACTGGCCAAAACGCCCAATATGGATGATTATAAAGAAATGTTTCCCAGTACAAGCCTGGAGGCATCAGGTGTGTCTGTGGGGCTCCCGGAAGGCCAGATGGGAAATTCCGAGGTGGGACACCTGAATATTGGTGCAGGTAGAGTGGTATATCAGGAACTTACCAGGATAAGTAAAGAAATTGATAATGGCGATTTCTTTAAAAATACTGTCTTAAATTCTGCCATGGATAATGTTAACAGCGGTACTGGAAGCTTGCACCTGATGGGATTGGTGTCTGATGGAGGGGTCCACAGCCATATAACACACTTAAAAGCTTTAATCGATCTCGCAATACAAAAAAAAGTTAAAAATATTTACATACATGCTTTTCTTGATGGGAGGGATGTTCCGCCAAGAAGTGCCGCACCATATCTGAAAGATCTTGATAAGTATCTCAAAAATAAATCCACAGGCGAGATAGCGACTGTCAGCGGCAGATATTATAGCATGGACAGAGATAACCGCTGGGCCAGGACCAGAAAAGCCTATGACGCACTTGTTTGCCGGAAGGGAAAGAAATTCGATTCTGCAGCAAAGCTGGTTCAAAAATCATATGAGGATGATATTAATGATGAGTTTGTGGTGCCAGCGCTTGTGAGGATCAAGGATGAAAAAAAGGGAAGGATAAGGACCGGCGATACAGTCATATTCTTTAATTTCCGGCCTGATAGGACAAGACAGCTGACAAGGGCATTTATCGAACCAGGTTTTTCAAAATTTGACAGAGGTAAAAAACCGCCAGAAGTTTATTTTGTTTCAATGACACAATACGATAAGAAATTTAATTGCAAGGTAGCATTTCCGCCGCAGGTGATAAATAATACCCTTGGAGAAATAGTATCTGCAAATGGGCTCCGCCAGCTAAGAATTGCAGAAACAGAAAAGTATGCCCATGTGACATTTTTCTTTAATGGGGGCGTAGAAAAACCTTATCCCGGGGAGGATAGGATACTGGTGCCGTCACCGGATGTCGCTACATATAATTTAAAACCCGAGATGAGTGCATTTGAAGTAACCGATAGAGTTATCGGCTTGATCAAGAATGGAAAATATGACCTGATCATCTTAAATTATGCCAATCCTGACATGGTGGGGCATACTGGTTTTTTAGATTCTGCCATAGAAGCTGTGGAGACGGTTGATTCCTGTGTTGGAAGAGTGGTCCCGGAAATAAATAAAGCGGGCGGTATAGCGATTATTACAGCGGATCATGGAAATGTTGAAGAAATGGTCTGTCCTGTTAACAATGGTGCGGTTACGGCCCATTCCACATCTCCTGTACCATTTATAGTCTGCAGCAAAGGGTTTAGGATCAATAAAAATACGAAACCATATAAACTAAGTGATATAGCGCCGACTGTATTAAAATTACTGGGACTAGAAATGCCTTCCGAGATGACCGGCAAACCCATAGTTTAGAGAGATGCGGCCCGGGTGTTTTTAACTTGAGCGCAGGGAGATATACTGAAATAAATCATATCTCTGATTTTTTGATTAATTCTATATTTGAGTATTTGTAGGCATAATTAAAAATATATTTTATAATATATTAGATTTTTGATAAAATACAAATCAATAATTAAATTAATTTATTTATAATAGTTTTTGATGGAAAGGAAAAGATGGGTTCCATATTGTTGAATATTATATTAGGGGTTCATGTGCTTGTAAGTCTTGGCCTGATCTTGCTTATACTTCTTCACGCTGGAAGAGGCGGAGGTATTTCAGGTCTTTTTTCGGGAATGGCAGATACCTTTGATGGATCCGGTATAGTGGAAAAAAACCTTGACCGGATAACAGTGATACTCGGGTTAGTGTTTGCAGTTACTACGCTTACGCTATTTATTATTTTGTAATTTTTTTATAAAATATATCTATTACCCAATAATAAAATTAAATTAGATAATTCATACAGAGACCTTGCAGGAAAGGAGGGGTCGTAGAGGAAAGGTAATGTAATTTATTAATCAATCATCAAAAAAGAGAAGGAGGCTTAAATGAAAATCCCTAAGAAACTGATCGCAGCAGTAGCAATTTGTATTTCAGTAGCACTTATTGCAACATTATCATTTGGTTGCAAAAAGGAAGAAAAAGCCGGTGGAGAATTTAGAGCTTATATACAGGAGCCAGTAGCGCTTGATCCGCCTAATTCCTATGAAAGTGAGGGCATACAGGTCGCAAGACAGATTTACGACGGTCTGGTAGAGTACGATCCTGATACAGGCGAGGTATTTCCGGCCATGGCAGACTCCTGGGAGATATCAGATGATGGACTGGTGTATACCTTTAAATTGAAGAAAGGTGTAAAATTTCACAGCGGAAGGGAATGTACCGCTGAAGATTTTGTCTATTCATGGTCAAGAGTGTGCCAGGCAGAGACTGCTTCATACCTTGCATATCATCTGGACCCGATACTGGGCTATGATGAGCTGCAGGCCGGTGAAGGAGATATTCTGGAAGGGGTCAAGGCGCTTGACGACTATACTCTGGAAGTAACTCTTAAATATCCTTATGCAGACTTTATCAATACTCTGGGCCATGTAGTATTCTATCCCGTTGCAAAAGAGGATATAGAGGAATGGGGAGATAACTACAGTGAACATGCAAATGGTACCGGGGCATTTAAGCTTGTAGAATGGAAGCATGACCAGTATATCACACTTGAGAGATTTGATGATTACTATGGCGATAATGCTATGCTGGAAACAGTAAAATATGTTATTTTAGCTGATGAAAATACGGCATTCCTTGAGTATAAAGCTGGAAACATTGATTACTGTGAAATACCGCAGGGCAAGATAAAGATTACGCTTGATGACCCTGAGCTCGGTGATGAAGCTATAATAGGTCCGCTACTGGCGGTTTATTATTTTGCCATGAACTATGAGGTCGAGCCCTTTAAGGACAATCTTGCACTCAGGGAGGCGCTTAATTATGCAGTTGACCGTCAGAACATTATAGACGTTATAATGGAAGGCGTACCTTCAGTTACCAGCGGTGTTGTTCCCAAAGGAATTGTTGGATGGGTAGACGGCCAGTCCGAATATACTTATGACCCGGAAATGGCAAAACAGAAACTTGAAGAAGCAGGATATCCTAATGGTGAGGGCCTGCCGGTAATAGACTTTGGAATAAATATAGGTTCCGGCCACGAGCTTGTTGCCGAAGCCGTACAGGCAGATTTTGCCGAAATAGGTGTAGAGGTCAATATAGTTGGAATGGAATGGGGTGCAGCGCTTGATGCATTCAAGAATGGAGAGATCGGATTCTTCAGGCTGGGATGGATAGCAGATTATCCTACCATGGATAATTTCCTGTTCCCGCTATTTTACTCGACTTCTGCTGATAATTATCAGGGATACAACAATCCTGAAGTGGACCAGATGCTTATAGAAGCAAGAAGCATAATAGATGATGACGAAAGAATAGCCAAATACAGAGAGATCGAGAAGAAGGTCCTTGACGACTCTGCATTTATACTTATCTACCAGTATGGCAGCAGGAGAATACTTAAGGATTATGTTAAAGGTTTTGAGCTTTCAGCATCTGAAAATTATGACCTGAGTACCGTATATCTGGAAAAATAGTAAAAGCTATAATTTGATTTTTACCAGATATTATGATAGTTTTTGATAGTTTTTGGGCACAAAATATAC
>CAYRTF010000172.1:0-1206 GCA_964427165.1 uncultured Actinomycetota bacterium
TGTAAAATTTAAAAAAGATAGTATAATTTCATGCTCAGGGTTAAAATCAGGTAGTTTTTGGTAAGATTTTATATGTTTGATCACCAGAGGTAAAAGAATTGAAAGACTGTCTTTTTTGTAAAATTGCAAATAAGGAAATTGAAAGTGATATAGTGTTCGAGGATGACAAAGTCATGATATTTAAAGATGTATCACCGGTAGCTCCTGTACACCTTCTTGTCATACCAAAAAAGCATATAAGCTCTATTATGGAAATAGGCAGGATGGATGGCCCGGAAATAGAAGGTATGATGAAGGCAATAGTTTCAATGGCTTCGGACCTGGGACTTGAAAAGAACGGTTTCAGGGTTGTTACCAATACTGGTCCTGATGCAGGACAATCAGTAGAACATCTGCATTTTCATATATTAGGTAAAAGAAAATTTGTATGGCCGCCAGGATAAGAAGCATTTAATAATCAAAAAAGATTATTAATTTAAACAAAAAACATGCGCTGCGATCAACTATAAAGGAGAATTTTGTCTCCAGCTAAACAAAAAATTAATCTTGAATTTATAAATAATCATTCTATTTCTGAGATTCTGGGAGATGGGGATGAACTGATAAAACTGATTGAAAAAAAATACAATGTAGAAATATTCGTTCTTGGAAATGATATGGAAATAACAGGTAAGACAAAGAATGTAAAAGATGTAGCAAAACTCATAAGAGAATTGACGCTTCAGGTAAATCTGGGCCAGGATATAAACAGGGAAAAGGTAAGTGATTCAATAAATATTATGGATAATAAGTCAGAGCTCAAACCGCATCAGATATTTAGCGAGAGCATTATAGTAAACAGCGGTAAAAGAATTAAACCCCGCACAGAGGGTCAAAAGAAGTATATAGAGGCTATAAAATCTAATACGATAGTCTTTGGGATAGGACCCGCCGGTACAGGCAAGACATATCTTGCGCTTGCGGCTGCAGTCGAGGCACTTAAGGAAAACAGGATAGGAAGGATAATCCTTGTAAAACCAGTGGTAGAAGCCGGAGAGAAACTGGGTTTTCTCCCCGGGGATATTTATGATAAAGTCAATCCGTATTTGCGTCCTCTTTATGATGCACTTTACGAGATGCTTGATATAGAGAAATTCCAGCAGTATAAAGATATGGGAATAATCGAAGTGGTCCCTCTTGCATATATGAGGGGAAGAACGCTGAATG
>CAYRTF010000172.1:1216-3691 GCA_964427165.1 uncultured Actinomycetota bacterium
CATTTATACTGCTTGATGAAGCACAAAATGCTTCACCCGAGCAGATGAAGATGTTTTTGACCAGGCTGGGTTTTGGATCCAAAATGGTAATTACAGGAGATATTACCCAGGTAGACCTTCCAAGCGACAGGGATTCCGGCCTGATAATTGTTAAAGGCATACTTGAAAATCTTGAAGGCATCGAATTTGTAAACCTTACCTCCAGAGATGTGGTAAGACATGAGCTGGTGCAGAGGATAGTTGATGCCTATAAGGAATTTGATGAAAGGATAAAAAGGTAGGCAGGCGCCCGTCCGGCATTTTGCTAAAATGTTTTAGGGCAGTATCATAAACCTGTAGATATGCTATGTTTGTAAAAAATAAAAAAAGAAGCAATACAAAAAATGAAAGCGGGGCAGAGAAAACCCGGGGTTTCTTTAGTAAATACTTTTCACCCGGGAGTCAGTCTGCCCAAAGATTATATATTTTTATAATCACCCTCGGATTGCTGGTGGCTATACTTTCCTATGTCTATGCACCTGATATAGGTATAGAGCTCGGCAGCGCCAGCCCAAGGACCGTAAAAGCGAATAAGGGAATTGAATTCGAGGACTTTCAGAAAACAGTTGAGGACCGTAATTCAAATGAGGCAGAAGTCGAGGATATATATGCTTATGACCTGGAAGTCTTAAATGGAGAGGAAGGTACCCTGTACCAGATAAGGTATTTTTTCCTTCTGACCTCAGTGGTGCAGAAAAAAGAGGACAAGACAATAGAAGAAAAAATTGATTACCTTACGAATCTTTTTGGAAATGAATATCCGGAATCTATCGTAACGGCAGCTTTAAGCCTGGAAGTCGACCAGATAAATGTCCTGCTTGAAAGAACCCAGTATATTGCCAGGGAAATAATGAAGGAAGAAATAAAGCCCACCGAGCTTGATTTTGCTAAAAGTGAAGCTGCATCATTGGCTGAGACTGATGAGTATATCTCTGTAGCAGATGTTCCCATAGTCACTGCAGTGCTTCAAAAAAATATAAAGCCGACTGCAGTATTTGATCCTGTGGCGACAGAAAAGGCAAGAGAAGAAGCAAGGCTCAATACTCCGCCGCACATGGTGACTGTTGTAGAGGGTCAGACAATAATATTTGAGGGCGAGACCGTAAATGAAAATGATATTCTTATATTAACCCAGCTGGGCCTGCTCCAGAGGGATTTTAACTGGAGCCTCTTCCTGTATATATTTTTCATATGCACGGTCTCTGTATTTCTTTTTGGATTTTATCTTTTTAGATTTGAGAGATCAATATTTGACAATACAAAGAAAGTAATAATAAATGCACTGCTTGTGGTTATTTTTACAGCGGTCATAAAAGCTTTAACAATACTTTCATCAATACATCTAAATTTCTGGAACTATTTGTTTCCCATTATCACAGTTTCGCTCATAAGCACTATTCTCTTTAATTCAAGGATCGGCATAATGCTCACGCTTATCCTGGGATTATTTGCAGGGATCGCCACGGATTTTGATTTTTCAATTTCCATAGCTTATGTGCTTGGCGGGATACTGTCTACATATATGGTGTCAAAAGTCTCACAGAGATCAGAAGTCATGCGGGCAGGATTTATCAGTTCGCTTATGCTTGCTTTTCTTTTCCTTACGGTCAACCTCATTGGAGGTGAGTTCAGGACAATTGCGCTTTACACGATAATGGGAGTACTCAATGGTATTATTTCAGCGATCCTGGCAATAGGCCTGCTTCCATTTATCGAATCTGCCTTCAATGTTGTTACGGCTATGGGCCTGCTTGAACTCTCGCATACGGATCAGCCCCTTCTCAAGAGACTCCTGATAGCTGCTCCCGGGACATATAACCACAGCCTCCTGGTAGGGCATCTCTCTGAGAGTGCGGCAAAAGCTATAGGTGCTGATTCATTGCTTGTAAAGGTCGCAGCTCTTTATCATGACCTTGGCAAGCTTAAAAGACCGGAATATTTCTATGAAAACCAGGGTGATATAGAAAATGTACATGATAAATTGAATCCATCGATGAGTAGAAATATTATTGCAAACCATATAAAAGACGGTATGGAGGTGGCAAGACAGAATAAGATCCCGAGGAGGGTTTTAAATATAATATCACAGCATCATGGCAATTCTCTCATTACTTATTTTTATGAGAAGCAAAAAGGAAAGATCTCTAAAACCAATGGAAGCACGGACGGACTTATGGGTCATTTCAGGTACCCGGCCAAAAAACCTCAGAGCAAAGAAGCTGCAATACTTATGCTGGCAGACTCTGCCGAGGCTGCGGTCAGGTCCATTGAGAAGATAACCCCTAAAAAAATAGAGCAGATGGTAAATGATATCGTAGAAGACCGTATAAAGGACGGACAACTTTCGCAGGCCGAGATCACTCTAAGAGAGATAGAGCAAGTCAAAAACTCACTGATAGATGGATTGATATCCATTTACCATTCAAGGATAACTTA
>CAYRTF010000173.1:0-3682 GCA_964427165.1 uncultured Actinomycetota bacterium
TTTTATCATATTGATTATTCGCTATTAACTCAGATATATAAATATCGTCTGCTTCCTTTATGTCCAGTCAAGAGTCCCGGGCTGAAACGGAAAGTTCTTAGACTTTTATTTCATAGGACTTTACAAAATTACAGACTTCCCTTATGGTCCCGGGCTTGCAGACAGGCGGCATGATACCGGCAGGAGAGACCGCTATTCCCCTGTGGTCATAAGTATATCTATACCTGAAAATTCCTCCGAATCATTTGATATGGAATCCCGCACCCCATATATCGTATATGATATTATTTTCTCTCTCTACCCTGCACCAGCCATCATCTTCAAACTCTTTTAATCTTTCAGGGTCGCCCCTGTGTATTATGGGAAGAAAGTCAGTTGTCCATGTGGGCTTTATGTGGTTCTCAAGATAATCATTAAGCTTATCCACTGATGAAAACCCCATGATCTCTGCCGGTTTTTCCTTCTTTTCGATACCTGCAATACTGATCTGGCTGGGAAGATAGTCCACGGACTTTCTGTTTATTACATTTAATACCCGCTGTTCTTTTGTGAGTGTAACTTTATCCATTAAAACCTTCCTATTATCGTGTCAATGTTAATAAGGTAAACTAAATTTTATTAATAATAATCATTGCTATAAAATATGTAAATATAACTAAATAAAGCTAAATAATAAGACAAATTTATTTATTATTGTATTGATCTATTTTTTCACATAAGCTATTTCCTTTTTTCCTTCAGGATCTATCAAATGATCGGCTCCGCAGAGACAGAGCTTTATGGATCCAGTGTCCAGGTTTTCTATTATTACCCTCTTATGGTCTATGGTAATCTTTACCTTCTGCCCCTTCCAGATAAGCGGAAAACTTATTTCCTGCCACTTATCCGGCAACTTTGGCTCCAGGGTAAGTATATCCTTTTCAGTTGCCGGCCTTACTCCGGCAAATCCGAAGACAAGCATCTGCCATGTGGCAGCCGAGCAGGCAATATGGATTCCCTGACTTGCCTTGCCTTTCTCTATATCAAGATCAAGCCCTGCTGTGTATTCCCAGAACTTCCATACCTTGCCGTCAAGGCCCAGGCGTAGTGCTATCAGGCCGTGGACACCGGGCGAGAGCGAAGAATCATGGGTGCACAGCGGCTCATAATAATCCCAGGCTGCCTGCATCTCTTCCTTCGTAAATTCATCTGCAAACAGCCACATCATCATAAGGACATCGGGCTGTTTCATGCTTTTGGAGCGATAGTTTCTGTCCTGGTGGACAGTAGCGGCATAGGGCCTTGACCTGTCGGGCCAGTATTTGTCAAACTCAGGCTCAGCAAGCATCTCGAAATCTTCGCATTGGAGAATGAGCCCATCTGACCTTCTGGGTATGGGGAGCTTGCCGGCAGTTTCCTCCCAGCTTTCTATCTCTTTTGGATCTATACCATGGAGTTTTCCCAGCCTGGCTCCGAGCCTTAAAGTGAGTATTGCCAGGCGGTTGGTAAAGGAATTATTATGGGTCAGCGGATTATATTCATCCGGTCCCATTACTCCAAGTATTACAGGTTTCCCGTCCCTTATATCTATCCTGTCCATCCAGTACCGGCATGTCTCGATTATGGTCCCTGCCGCGTCCTTTTCCAGGTATTTCTCATCTCCTGTGGCTTTCATATAGTGATAGAACCCATATACCACATCCCCTGTGACATGTATCTCATGGTCGCGGTACTGCCAGAGGCTCTTTGCCACACATTCCCTTCCGATATTATCAGAATCCCATGCAAACCGGGCTCCCCTGTAGCCGTATTCGCGGGCATTTTTCTTTGCCTGCGGCAGACATCCTATCCTGAAATCTGTCAGGGTCTTTGCTTTTTCAGGGTCTGTATAAAGAAAGAACGGGAGCATAAATATCTCAGTATCCCAGAATAAGTGTCCCCAGTAGGCATCTCCTGCAAATCCTTTGGCGCCGATTGCCACCCTGCTGTCATTTACATGCGCCCTTAAAAGATGATAGAGGGAGACCCTTGCCTCAAGCTGCGACTTATTATCGCCCTTTATCTTTACATCGCAGCTTTCCCACAGATTTTTCCACTAAACCCTGTGTTATTTAAATAAATCGTCAAACTTCAGTTTTGACGCCCTTTTCAGTACTTCCCCGGCTGGTAGCTTGTCCAGGTCCCGGTCGGTGCTGTAGGCGCTTCTTTTTTCAAGGATAAGCTCTTTTCCGGCTTTTAAGGCAAATTTATTTACCTGCAGGCAGGATCTTTTATTATTTTCGCCTTTCCAGCCTGCTCCGGCCATGGTCGTTACTGTTTCAATACTGTTTCCGCCCCCGGTTTTGATCCTGCAGCAACATCCATTTTCGTCCGAGCTGCAGTCTGTTTCCGTAAAATGGTCATAGCCATTTGTACGTATGTCTATATCTATTCCAGCCCTTACTTCCAATATCGTATCACTATCCGGTATTATGGAAACCTGCTGGATGACAAGCTTTTCCCTTATGGCATCGATAAACCTCCTGTACTTTAATGTCAGGCCTGCGCCGCTTTTTGTCTTCCAGGCCATCTCCCTCGTAAGAAGTGCAGTTTTCAGGTCCAGCTCCCTTTTAAAACCTCCGATATCGGACTTTTCCGGATCAAGCTTTTCCCCGTCCGTATAAAGGTCTATACCCAGGCAGAAAGGCATATTTGTTATCTGGTATATAAATACGGGATGGGGACTGTAGGCTCCAGGGATATATGTCCCCCATTTAGTACTCTGGTCCACAAATTTCTCTACAGATACATTCATGGCATCTCTTGTATATTCAATATTTTGCGGGCTGTCCGCTAAGCTTTCTTCAAGTGATCCCCTGATATGTAAATATCCCGATCCCTGTGTAAAGAGCCCTTCCCAGGCAAGAGCCTGGCAGCCGTGCATAAAGCTATCCTGGGTCAATTTCCAATTACTGTTTTCATCTGGCATATATTAGTTTTCCTTCCTGTATTTTCTTCTAAATTATCTTTCCTTATAAAACCGGATACCCGCCGCCTTGCAGGCGGTATTAAGCATTTTGAGGGCATCCTTCTGATATATTTTCTTTTTCCCTATAATGTCTTTGCATGTTCACACATTACTTGTAGGTTCTCCACTGATGTCTGATATGGCAGCCCGTCCGATGATGAGAGGATAAAGCCTCTGTCAGGTTTTATTCGTTCAAATAAGTGATCTATTTCCTTTTTCATATCTTCAGTAGAGCCCTCTACAAATTTTGCCACACGTATATTTCCCCTCAGGGCCATCTTTTGATTGAGCCTTTTAAAGAAGGAGCCTACATCAACTATATCGCCCTCCGGGGGTTCTGGAAATGTCTCCAGTAGATGCGGAGCCAGTATCTCTATCTGGTCGATAAGACAGATTTGCTTGCCGCACATATGGAGATGGACTAGTCCTCCCCTTTCCCTTATATAGCCATAAAGGCCTGAGACATAAGGGGTACTGAAGATATCGGGCGGATATCATCTCGACTCCCGGTATTCCCTCAAAAAACATATTAATTCCCGCTTCCATGGCTTTATCGACAGTTTTCCTCTGGGCCATGCCTATAACCCTGTTTGTCTCCTTTATTTCTTCCGGATGGTCGAAGTGCCAGAATAGAAACTTTTCACGGTCGATCCCCTGGGTGTTTTCAAGATTATTGGGAAGAATACGGCTTATCAC
>CAYRTF010000174.1:0-2747 GCA_964427165.1 uncultured Actinomycetota bacterium
TCGATTCCCGCCGCCTCCACCATGAAGTTAACGCTGGATGCTAGATAGCCTGATAATATGCAAGAAAAATATGGTGGATCCATATTTTTCAGGAATCGAAAGGACGGACCGAGCATCAGCGAGGGAGTGCGCGTCTCTGCAGCGAGCAAAGCGAGACGAAAGAACGATTCCCGCCGCCTCCACCATGAAGTTAACGCTGGATGCTAGATAGCCTGATAATATGCAAGAAAAATATGGTGGATCCATATTTTTCAGGAATCGAAAGGACGGACCGAGCATCAGCGAGGGAGTGCGCGTCTCTGCAGCGAGCAAAGCGAGACGAAAGAACGATTCCCGCCGCCTCCACCATGAAAAGGACACTCCCGCCCGGATGCATTATTATAAATAATCCTTGCTATTTTTTTTACAATCTTTTATCATTTTGCACTGTTTTGTTATAATATTAAGACTTTTATATAGGAGCGGTTAATTTTGACAATAGACCATAAAACTTTATATAACACTGAAATGCTATCAAAAGACTATGCATCAAGGGATTACCTGGAGCCTGCCGAAAGAGCAGTCATAGAGGTCCTGGACCCAAATCTGTCTAGTATGAAAATGCTGGACATGGGTGTTGGAGGTGGAAGGACGACAAAATATTTTGCACCTCTTGCACTTAATTATACCGGTGCAGATTATGCACCTGCAATGGTCAATGCATGTATTGAAAAATACGGAGATGATTATTATTTTATGACTTGTGATGCAAGGGATATGGAAGAACTATCAGACAATAGTTTTGATTTTGTCCTTTTTAGCTTCAATGGAATAGATAGTTTTAGCCATGAAGACAGGATGTCAGCATTGAAAGAGATCCACAGGGTCCTGCGGCCGGGCGGCTATTTTTGTTTTTCTTCACATAATCTAAACTGGAATGGACTGCCGGATCTTTTTAGCTTAAGACCAGCAAAAAAAGCAGTGCAGGTCAATAAGCCAGGTGTAAGTGAAGAGGCAAAAGACTTTAAAAAAAATGTTGACCGCGGTTTCAGGTCAGCATACAAGATAGCCCGTCTGAGTATTTTAAACAGGAGCTTCCGCATGAAGGATTATATTAACAAACTCAGGAAGTCCGAGCGGGGACATATTTATGATAATTCTTTAAATGGCAAAGCTAAAGTCTATTATATTACAAGAGATGAACAGATCAGGCAGCTGAAAGCTGCAGGTTATAATAATATAAGTACGATCTGCCGTAATGGTTTTATTACCGCCAGCACTTCTCTTTTAAACCGGGACGGATGGATCTATTATTTATGCCAGACAGGTAAAAATGAGAAGCAGAAAGCGTAAGATTTGGACAATAGACCAATAGGCGTATTTGATTCAGGGGTAGGAGGTCTTACTGTGCTCAGGGAGATAATAAAGGAAGTCCCTGATGAAAATACAGTTTATTTCGGAGATACGGAAAGATTTCCATACGGCCCAAAAAACCTCCGCGATGTAAGGGATTTTGTTTTTAAGGCTGCGGGATTTCTTGAGAAAAAAGATATAAAGATGCTTGTGATCGCATGCAACACAGGATCTGTAGCAGCATTAAAAGAATTAAAGCAAACACTTACGATCCCCGTAATAGGTGTAATAGAGCCAGGTGCCAGGACAGCTGTAAGCAATACAAAAAATAAAAGGGTCGGTGTCATCGCTACAGAGGGTACCGTAGATAGCGGAGCATATGAGAGAGAAATCAGAAAGATCGATCCACAGATAGAGACTTTCTCAGCTGCTGCACCTATCCTTATAGAGTATATTGAAAAAGGAATACTTGCAGGCGAGGACCTTAATGAAGTCATAAAAATCTGTCTTGGACCCCTGCTAGAATATAATATTGATGTTCTTGTGCTTGGGTGCACCCATTTTCCATTAATAGAAAAACAGATACTTGAAGTAAGCAGTAATGATTTTAAAGTCATCAGCTCTGCCGTGGAGACAGCAAAAGATGTTAAAAAACTTCTGATAGAAAAAAATCTGCTTGCCGGGCAGGACAATAAAGCTGATAGAATATTTTACGAGACTGCAATGGATGGAAATTTTTTTAAAACAGGGAAAATGTTTCTGGGGAGCGAGATAAGGGAAGTCATCAGGACGAAGCTTGAGATATAATAGTATAAACAGAAAGGCAGAGGTATGTCTGAGAGACATGACGGAAGAAAAAATGATGAGATCAGGGATATAAAGATAACCAGAAAATATATTTCTCATGCTGACGGATCGGTGTTTATTGAAATGGGAAATACACGCATTGTCTGTACGGCAACCGTGGAAGAAAAGGTGCCCCCTTTTTTAAGGGGCAAGGGAAAAGGATGGATAACTGCTGAATATGATATGATACCAGGATCAACTCCCCGGAGGATAATAAGGCCCCAGGCTTCAGGAAGAATAAATGGAAGGACGCATGAGATACAGAGACTTATTGGCAGGTCGCTAAGAGCTGCAGTGAACCTCGATATGATAGGGGAGAGGACAATATGGATCGATTGCGATGTGATCGAAGCTGATGGAGGGACCAGGACAGCTTCTATCACGGGAAGCTTTATAGCTCTTTTTGATTGTCTACAGGGAATGATAGAGAACGAGATGATAAATGAGATGCCCATTGAAAGTTTTGTGGCAGCTATTAGTGTAGGCATTGTGGATGGAAAAATATTGACCGATCTTTGTTTCATAGAAGACTCAAATGCAGAAGTAGACATGAATGTTGTATCTAATTC
>CAYRTF010000174.1:2757-3677 GCA_964427165.1 uncultured Actinomycetota bacterium
TCTTATTGAAGTACAGTCTACGGCTGAAAGAGCTCCATTTTCCAGGGAGCAGTTTGACCGTATGCTTGAGGGTGCCTCGGCAGCCATAGAGGGTATAATCGAACTTCAGAAAAGGATCTTAAGCCAGAGGCCATAAGAACATTATTGATTCTTACAGGGGGATTAAAAATTGGAAATATTAATAGCTTCAAAAAATAAGGGAAAAATAGAAGAAATAAAAACTTACAGAGACAGTGCCAATGGGATCAAATGGCTGACTTATAAAGATTTTAAAGGATTTCCTGATGTTGAAGAGACTGGAGACAGTTTTCTTGATAATGCCATCATAAAGGCAAGATCACTTGCGGGGTACACAAATAAACCTGCACTTGCTGATGACTCGGGACTTATAGTTGACGCACTTGATGGAATGCCCGGGGTAAGGTCCTCAAGATATGCGGGCCCTGATGCTACCGACAGGGAGAACCGCATTAAACTCCTTGATGCTTTAAAAGATATCCAGGATGAATCAAAGAGAAGTGCGAGATTTGTTTGCAGCATGATACTCTGGGACCCTGAAGACGGACTAGTTTTTAAGGCTGATGGCGTATGCGAGGGCAGGATAAGTTTTAAAGAAAAGGGCAGCGGAGGTTTTGGCTATGACCGCATCTTCATGCCTTCAGGATATGATAGGACGATGGCTCAGCTTGGTAATTCTGAAAAAAACAGGATCAGCCACAGGGGCATCGCGCTGGCATACTTTTACGATTTTATTGTAAAATTATAGAATTATGATATTATATCCTCTGCTTATTTAAAGAGAATATCCGGGGTGTAGCGCAGTTTGGTTTAGCGCACCTGCTTTGGGAGCAGGGGGTCGGAGGTTCAAATCCTCTCACCCCGACCAGATAAGTAAGTATATCTGGTTGGATAAGATAAAG
>CAYRTF010000175.1:0-3654 GCA_964427165.1 uncultured Actinomycetota bacterium
TATCCTGGGCATCATTAAGAAAGAAATTTATGAACAGGGCCCGGTAGATGAAGTAGTAATAATAGACTCCGATTCTATGGACCGTACCGTTGACATTGTTAAAGAAAAGGGGTTTGAAGTCTTTGAGCATTCAAGGATTTTTCCGGTAGTGGGGTCCCACAGGGGAAAAGGAGAAGCCCCGTGGAAGAGTCTATTCGTTCTCAAGGGAGATATAGTGGTCTGGTGTGACTCTGATATTAAAAATTTCCATTCATGCTTTATTTATGGGCTGTTGGGGCCGCTTCTTCTAAGGGACGATATTTCCTTTGTCAAAGGTTTTTATCAACGTCCTCTTAAAATGAATGGTTCCTATATGAAAGGTGAAGGCGGAAGAGTTGCAGAGCTTCTGGTAAGACCGCTGCTGAATTATCACTACCCTCAATTCGGCAAGATATTTCAACCACTTTCTGGAGAGTATGCCGGTAGAAGGGAAGTATTTGAAAGCATACCTTTCTTTACCGGTTACGGAGTCGAAAGTGGAATGCTTATTGATGTTTATGAGAAATTTGGGCTGGAAAGCATTGCCCAGGTAAACATTAAGGGAAGGGTCCATAGAAACCAGCCGCTATCCGCATTATCCAGGATGGCTTTTGGTATTCTCCAGGCAATATCAAAAAAACTTGAATTTTATGGAAAAGTGAAGATTATGTCCAGACCCAATAAAACTTATAATCAGATTGACTATATAAACAAAGAGTATATAATGGCACCAATGTTGCTGGAAGAATTTGAAAGACCGCCTCTTATTGATACAAAGGAGTACAGGGATTTGAGAAGAAATCTCTGCAATTGAGGGAAAGACAGCTTAAAGCAGGCTAAATATATTAATTTTAAAGGATTTGAGGTTGTAATGGCGGATAAATATTCGGAAGATACAAAACTTGAGGAAGTATTAAAAACTCCTGAAACCAGTGCCATCATAGCAAAATACGAGCTACCATGTCTCCATTGCGCGATGGCTGCCTATGAAGCTAAAGTGCTGACTCTGGGGATGATATCCAAGACTTACGGCATAGAATTGGATGGACTCCTAAAAGAGCTAAATGAACTTAACTGATAACTGGCAGGTTATAAAATAAATTTACTTTATTTTAGGTAATGGTAAAATGTTCCATAATTAAACTATAATATTATATTATGGAATATTTTTTATACTATCAATACGCGATAACTGCCTTACTTGCTTTAATCCTGATAAATTTTATTATTAATAATATTGTATATAAGGATGTCTCCAGGTTCATCCTTCCTCTTCAAACGTTAAAAAAGGGTCCGCTTGTATCGGTTCTTATACCTGCAAGAAATGAGGAGAAAAATATTGGCAGGTGCCTGAGATCCCTGAGCAAGCAGGACTACCACAATCTTGAGATACTTGTACTTGATGATAATTCAAGTGATGGGACCGGCCTGGTCGTAGAGGAGCTTTCAAAAAAAGACACAAGGATAAGACTTATAAGGGGGAGTCCCCTTGGCAGGGGGTGGAAGGGCAAATCATATGCATGTCACCAATTATCCGGGGAAGCAGCTGGAAAGTACTATGTTTTCACAGATGCTGATACATTACATTTTCCAAATTCAATATCATCTTCACTTGGGGCCCTGATCTCGGGCAGGTTTGATGCTTTGTCTGTATTTCCAAAACAGATAATGGTATCGGTCCATGAGAGGATGGTTGTAATATTTATAAATCTTGCTGTTTTAGCCCTTATGCCATTGGGTATGATAGGAAAGACAAGAAGTTCAAGGATATGCATATCAAATGGACAATTTATACTTTTTAAAAGATCGGTTTACAAATCAATTGGCGGACACAGGTCCATCAGAAATGATATCATCGAAGATGTTGCAATATCTAAACAGGTAAAAAAACATGGTTACAGATTCATGGTCTTTGATGGCAGGAAGACAATATATTGCAGGATGTATGATGGGTTTAAGGATGTAATAAGAGGTTTTTCAAAGTTTATTTTTGCTTCGATGAATTATCGTGTTATCAAGCTGGGAGCCGTAGTGTCGTTTATAATGCTTTTGTTTATGCTGCCAGTTTTTTTCTTTCCGCTAGGATTATATGTTTTTAATTGGTCCGGGCTTGTAAATATAATGATACTCTCCCAGGTATCTATCATCCTATTTATAAGGATAGCGATGACTTTCCGGTTTAAAAGCAGGTTTTCCGACATATTTCTTCAC
This sequence comes from uncultured Actinomycetota bacterium, assembly GCA_964427165.1. Classification (GTDB taxonomy): domain Bacteria; phylum Actinomycetota; class Humimicrobiia; order Humimicrobiales; family Humimicrobiaceae; genus M55B120. The sequence goes on from CAYRTF010000175.1 coordinate 2,230, forward strand.
CCATTATCTATGTTATACATAGCTGTCCTTTCGGTAAATTCAGTATATCAAGCAAAATATGGAAGAGGTATATTCTGGAAGGATAGGTTCTACGGAATAGACCGCGAAGAGGATTTGACCAAGCAGAAAGCGGAATAAATAGACTGTGTTTAAAAAAATTCCAATATCTGCGAATTATTGATGATAAAAATATACAAATCCATTAGAATATATTGGGTGCGCGCCTGTAGCTCAATTGGATAGAGCAGTGGACTACGAATCCGAAGGTTGGGGGTTCGAATCCCTCCAGGCGTGCCAGTTGAGCATAGTTAAGTATTAGGCATGTTGGAATTATTAGGTGGGAGCATGGGGGTCAAAACATTATGGTTAAATCCAAAGTTAAGTTCTCTTCAGTAAAATTTGATAAATTAGATAAGGAAGCAACTCTTCCTGCGAAATTTATCAGGATGCTAAAATCCATCCCATTAAAAGAAATAGTGGAGGGTAAGACAGTAGCACTAAAAATGCACCTTGGTGGTGAATTGGGATACACTACAATACATCCTCTTTTTGTAAGGATATTGGTGAATGCTTTAAAGAATGCGGGAGGAAAGGTATTTATTACTGATATTTATCACCTCAACAATGACGATTTTGGAGTCAGGGGAGCACGAAACAGGGGTTACTCAAGTGACATTCTCGATGTCCCCTTTCTTCCGGTAGCAGGAAATGCTGACAAGTACTATTATTCTAAAGAGGTTGGTTTTAAGACTTTGAAAAAAGTCCAGATCGCAGGAAATATCCATGATGCTGAAGTAATGATAGACTTTTCGCATGTAAAGGGCCATGGTGTTTGTGGATATGGTGGAGCGCTTAAAAATATTGCCATGGGATGTGTGTCCCAGAACACGAGGAGAGATCTCCATGCTCTGGAGGGAGGTATTGAATGGAACGGGGAACTTTGTGACCACTGCAATGCCTGTACGGATGAATGCCGGTATAAAGCAAATAAATTCAATGATGAAGGAAAATACGAGATATTCTACCACCACTGCACTTATTGTCAGCATTGTGTTGAGATCTGTCCAAATAATGCGCTGACTTTTACCTCAAAAGGCTTTGTTGATTTTCAAAAGGGAATGGCGCTTGCCACAAAAGAAGTATTAGATACTTTTGATAAGGATAAGGTTTATTATATAAATGTACTTCTAAATATCACTATGCTTTGTGATTGCTGGGGTTTTTCCACTCCTTCTCTCGTTCCTGATATCGGTATTATGGCTTCAAGTGATATGGCAGCTGTAGACAAAGCCTCACTGGATATGATCAAATCAGAGAACTTATTACCCGGTTCATTACCCGTGGGAAGGGAACTGAGGGAGGGGAAGCATCTTTTCGAGAAGATATTTGGAAAAGATCCCTATAATCAGATAAAGATCCTTGAAG
>CAYRTF010000176.1:0-3653 GCA_964427165.1 uncultured Actinomycetota bacterium
AGCTAAAGCAATGGGATATGAGGTTGTAATAACAGATGCTGAAGCTGATGCTGCAAAACAGGCTAACCAGATCGATACCTTAATGGAGCAGGACGTGGATGCGCTGGTTGTGTGGTGTCTTGATGTCAATGCGATTATTCCATCACTTAAAGCTGCAAAGGAAGCAGGATTTATTGTAGTAGCATCCAATACTATACCAGCATCAGAAGGTCTAAAATTTATTGATGCCTATACAGGTCCGGACGATATCACCCAGGGCGGGATAGTTGCAACCCAGGCTGCAGCAGATCTTGAAGAAAGAGGCTTAAGTGAAGATGGGGAAATAGTCCAGATAACCGGCATACCCGGTTACTCTGCTTTTATAAACAGGCAGGTAGGGTTTGAAGCAAAACTATTCGAGCTGGCCCCGGATGTTACCATAATAGGAACACAGCCATCAATGGCAAGCAAGGAAAAAGCCCTGACAATAATGGAAAACTTCATCACTACTTTTGGCGACAGGATCGACGGTGTATACGCTCACGATGACTTCATTGCTGAAGGAGCGCTCCAGGCGATAGAAGCTTCAGGATATGTTCCCGGTGAAGACATAATGATCTGGGGTCTTGGCGGAAGCAAGCTCGGCCTTGGATATGTACAGGATGGTAAGTTCACCTCGACCACTTCACAGCAGCCATCGATAGATGCAGATAAATCTCTTGAGATAACTGATAAGCTGCTAAAGGGAGAAGAAGTAGATTTTATCAATTATATTGATACACCAATAGTGACTGCTGCAAATGTTACAGATTTCCTTCCTGGTGAATGGTAGGAAAAAGCTGAAAATAACTCAATTAAAGGGTATAGCCGGCAAGAAACCGGCTATACCACCCGATACTGTGTGATTTAGAAAAGATATCTGATAAGAAAGTCTTATTGCATGCTTTAACATGCTGCTGATTAAAAGTATAAACTTTATTAAAAACATAAAAATTTAAAACCTGAAAGTAATGTTAGGAGAAATATAATGCCCTGGCTCGATAATTCAACTGGAATATGGACGGGAGTATATCTGGGAGGAGCTCCCAATTACTCTGCCGGTAAAGCCGGAGAAGTCTATATTTCAAAAAGTGATATAGAAATACTCAGAAAACTTGCGAATGAGCTTGCATTACTTGCATCCAGAGAATCTGAAGATAAAAAGAGAAAGCTCTGGTATGAACATAATGAACTTAAAAATAAATATCCTGTAATATTCGCTGATCCGGAAAACGGGTGGAATGAGATAATTACTGCAGATATGATAGAGTGCAGAGGAGACCTTGCCAGAAGATGGGAAGTGGTCCTGAGAAAAGAGATATTCTATGGTAGGGATATGAAAGACGATAAGCCTCTTGAGAGAGTGTTTGAGATAGGATATACATATATAGATACTGAGTGGGGGGTTAAGGAAGAATATCAGGGGGGAAAGGAAGGGCATTCCTACAAATGGGAAGCTGCCATAAAAAAAGAAGAGGACATAAAAAAAATCCACAATCCCGAAATCATTATAGATTACCGGACAACGCTGGAGACGCTGGGTCTGGCCAGTGATGTCTTTAAAGATCTATTAGGTGTAAAGTTGAGAGGAGTATTCTGGCACGGTTTTGCCTATAGCTGGGATCTTTCAAAATTTGTAGGCCTTCAGGATATGATGATCCTTATGTATGATAAGCCGGAGCTTATCCACAGGCTCATGAAGATAATACTCGACGGCTATATGGCAAAGATAGATTATCTTGAGAGCCAAAACCTGCTTACCTTGAACAATGATAATTTCTATGTGGGCTCGGGAGGCCTTGGTTTTACAACAGAGCTTCCAAAAAGAGATCTTGATGGAAAACCTGTGGGGCCGCAGGATCTATGGTGTCATACAGAAAGTCAGGAAACAGTGGGAGTATCGCCGCAGATGTTTGAAGAATTTATTTATCAGTATCAGCTGCCTCTTCAGAAAAGATTCGGACTAAACTGCTATGGGTGTTGCGAAGCTCTGGAGGACAGGTGGCCGATAATAAAGAAAGCCCCAAATTTGAGAAGAGTTTCTGTATCGCAATGGGCAGATAAGGCCAGGATGGCAGAACTTCTTGAGGATAAATATATTTATTCTGCCAAACCGTCACCCACAGACCTTGCATTATTCCAGATGAATGAGGATGCTGCAAGAAAAAGACTGAGAGAGATACTCGAAGTATCAAAGGGCTGTATAGTAGAACTGCTTATGAAGGATAATCATACTCTGGGCGGAAATCCCCAAAATATTACCCGCTGGGTGGAGATTGCCAGGGAAGAGATAGCAAGGGTTTATGGGTAATAAACCGATTCTTTATTCTTTGTGATATAATATACACATATGCCATTATAAACTTTCGCACAAGGAGGTGTGATTGAAATGGCTGGTATATCACTTAGAAACATCACCAAGTATTACGGCAATAACCTTGTCCTGGATAAGCTCTCACTGGATATTAAAGATGGTGAATTCTTCTGTGTAACAGGTCCTTCGGGGTGCGGCAAGACCACACTCTTAAGGATTATTGCAGGTCTTGATGATGATTATGGCGGGAAAGTATTTTTTGATGGTGAGGATGCTACAGAATTAAGTTCTGCCGGGAGAAATGTAGCTATGGTATTTCAGGATTATGCGCTTTATCCTAATATGGTGGCCAGGGAGAATATATCATTTCCTCTAAGGATAAGGAAATACTCCAGGGAAAGACTCTCGACCAAACTTGACATTGCTGTCAAACAGATAGATATAGGGGTTGATAAATACCTGGATTATCTGCCGAGACAGCTATCTGCCGGACACCAGCAGAGGGTGGCGACAGGAAGGGCCATAATAAGGGATGACCCCGGGGTATTTCTCCTTGATGAACCCCTTACAAACCTTGATGCAAAAATGAGGATGAATACCAGGACATATCTTAAAAAGCTGGTAACAGACATTAAGTCTACTACTATCTATGTAACTGCGGACAGCAGTGAGGCTTTGGCCCTTGCTGATAGGATGGCTGTGCTTGATAAGGGAAGATTCGTACAGGTAGACAGGCCATTCGATATGTATTTCCATCCAAAGACCACATTAGTGGCTGATTTCTTCGGTGTGCTGGGGATGAACTTTTTGGAGGGAATTGTAAAAGATGGAAAATTTATTTATGAAGAGAATAAATTAGAAGTACCTTCATCTCTTGATAAAGAGACAGTAGATGATCTTAATGATAAAAATGCAATTCTTGGTATAAGGCCCGAGGATGTGGCCTTTTCAAAAGAGCTGTCCAGTGTAAGCATCAAAGTAGAAGTGCAGCTGGTCCAGGCCTTCCCACCCAAAGCAAATATGGTCTGTACAATAGGAGAAAAAACAATAAATGTTATTGCATTTATAAAAAATATCAGGGGAATTAAACCTGGAGACTGCATTTATTTGAGCATAACAGGATCCAACACCCATCTGTTTGACCCTGAGACCAGGGAAGTTATAGCTTAACCCAACTTTCTGTATTTTCTCATAAAATCACCTGATTTTACCCCAATTTCGAGCATCTAAAACTCCGTATAGTGGGCTTTTTCTGTATAGGGTGCCAATGTAGTGACCTAATAAAGAAAATATATGAATATTATGTATACAAGGAAGTAAA
>CAYRTF010000177.1:0-3564 GCA_964427165.1 uncultured Actinomycetota bacterium
CCCTTATCCCATTTATAAAATAACTCTGATTTTTCAGGTAATTATCTTTACATCCCTGAGCCATTTAAATGTGTCTTCAATTGACTGCTCTATGGGTCGTGGATCATATCCCAGCTCTTCTGCGGCTTTTTTGTGACTAATAACAGAATTGCTTTGAAGAGTAGCGATCGAATAACTGGTAAATCTGGGTGTTTTGCCAGAAAGTTTATAATATACCGGCATAAAAGCTGAATATGCCTTTACAAGCCATAACGGGATATTGACCCCTGGAGCTCTTGTGCCTATTATTTCCTCAAGCATCCCAAACATCTCCTGCATGGTAATGCGCCGGCCAGAAAGAATATAATTGGATCCTGGCCCTGCTTTCTGTGATGCCAGTATATGCCCTTCAGCAACATCCCTTACATCCACAAAATCATATGCACCATTTATTGACATTTTCATCCTGCCATTATAAAAATCCAGAAAAGTCTGGGTGATAGGTGATAGGCGCCTATCATATGGACCGAGAACACCGGTAGGACAGACTACCACTGTATGGAGTCCTTTATCTGTTGCATCCATTACTTCAATGCTTGCCTGGGCCTTGGACCTGTCATACTCCCCTCTCTCATTTCTGGGATCATATGGCATGCTCTCATCAATAGTGGTCCCCACAGGTGGTTCCTTTAAAGCATGTATAGTGCTGGTATAGACAAGCTTTTTAACCTTTGCATCAAGGCAGGCTCTTATAATATTCCTGCTTCCCTCCAGATTGATCTTCCTTAAACTCTGGTCCTCCCAGGGCATAATGGATATTTTTGCTGCCAGGTGATAGACCGTGTCTACTCCATGGAAAGCTTCAGTAAGCGACCGCAGGTCAAGTATATTGCCGGTTACCCTTTCTACAGGGAGACCCTCAAGCGCAGTAATATCGGAGGTAGTCCGCAAGAACGCTCTTACCTTCTGCCCTCTTTCAAGAAGCCTGCGGATAAGCACATTACCTATAAATCCCGTGGAACCGGTAACTAAATTCATTTTTTCCAATCTCTCTTTTAGTGTATTTTATCCAATCTTTTTAAGATATGCTTTTCCAGCATTTCTAAAAATGCTTTTGCATCTTTTAGTTGCTTCTCTGCGTCCTTTCTTAAAACTTTATAAAAATCCATATAATCACTTCTATTCCTAAATTTTTCAGCTCTTAGAATAATTTTTGAATACTCTTTCTTAAAAATACCGTTCGCAATATAATTCTTTATGAAATATGATACTATTCCAGAATGTTTCCTCGAATTAAACTTATCTAATGCCAATAATGCCCTCATTGCATGAAAAATAGTATAATATGAACGATTTAATGATTGTGTGTACTTTCTTTTCTCAAAAAGTATTTCAGCTGATTCGAAGTCCTGTTTTGATTTTTCCAATCGATAGAGTATTAAATCCTTTATGCTATGCTGCATAGAATTCAATCCCTTCGTTCTCTATATTCTTTAGTAAATCAATTATATCAATATCACTATAATAGTCATTTATATTATAAATAAGTATAGAAGGCAGTTTGCCGTATTTTATAGATAGATCAACTTCAATATCTAAAATTATATCTTCAAATTTCTTTAAATCTCTTTCTTCAACTAGCACCATGAAGTCAATATCCGATTCATCATCATAATCCCCTCTTGCATAAGAACCAAATATTATAATTTTTTTTAGCTTACTTTTAAATACTTCCCTGATGCTTTCCTGCACATCTTCTATCATCTTGCGTACTTCTCTATTACCAATATTAATTTGTTTTATAGACATCTTCTATTACCTAACTTTGTCATAACTAAGTAAGTATAATAGTAAATTATTATTGCATAAGAGTAAAATTAAATTAAAAAATTATTCATTCTTTGTGGACACTCCAGCAGAGCTAAATGTTGCCATTTCATTAAGTATCTTGACTGCTGCTTCAGTTATGCTTATTCCTATAGCCGCTCCGGTCCCTTCTCCCAGCCTCATATCAAAATCAAAAAGCGGTATAAGGCCCAGATGGGCCAACGCGGCCCTGTGGCCTTTTTCGGCTGAACAGTGAGAAGGTATCATATAATATGCACATTTTGGTTCAATAGCATATGCGATAAGGGCTCCTGCACTAGATATGAAACCGTCTATTACCACAGGTATCCTGTTCGCAGCACAACCGAGTACTGCTCCGGCTATCCCTCCTATCTCAAATCCTCCGATCTTTGAAAGCACATCTATCCCGTTTTCCGGATCAGGTTTATTAACTGATACTGCTTTTTTGATAGCTTCGATCTTCTTCTTGAGTCCTTCCTGGTCGATGCCCGTGCCGAGACCGGTTACATCCTCTGGCTTTATATCACATATTACTGATGCTATGGCACTGCTGGGAGTCGTATTGCCTATACCCATATCACCTGTTGCAATAATATCATAACCACTGTCTATCATGGTCCCGGCCACCTCCAACCCTGTCTCCAGGGCAATGACCGCCTGCGCTTCTGACATTGCAGGTCCTTCTGTCATATTATTTGTACCACTTGCTACTTTTTTATTTAGAAGTTTTGGATCTGCGTCAAATTCTGCAGCTACTCCCATATCCACTACCTGGACCTCGGCTCCTATATGCCTTGCCAGAACATTTATAGCTGCACCTCCACCCAGGAAATTAAGGACCATCTGCATGGTAACTTCCTGGGGGTATGCACTGACTCCATCCTTAACCACGCCATGGTCCCCGGCCATCACAAGCACAGTCTTCTTATTTATTTTGGGATTGATATCCCCGGTGATACTTACCATTTGCTTTGCAAGCTCCTCAAGTCTTCCAAGGCTTCCCTGAGGCTTGGTAAGGTCGTCAAGTTTTGCCTGAGCTTTTTCAAGAAGCCCGGGATCCGGTGCTTCAATCTTTTCAATTGTTTTTTTTAATTTCTCCATCATGTCCTTTCATCCAAGTAAAATATTATTTGTTCACTACAATAATAAAAATATCTGCCATATACCCTTGTTCCTGGTTTCAATATAAAAAATACCCGATAATTACCGGACCATAAAATACAAAAATCCTTAATACAGACTTCTTTGCATTAAGGATTATGAAAACCACTATAATCCCTTCTTTTTCCACGAAGAAAGTCTTATACCATCAAAATGCAGGTCTTCTGGCTCACGGATCGATTCCGGGTCTGCCGCCTTCCCATTCCTTTTCAAAAAGAAACAGTGGCATATTGCAGATCCAGTACCCGTTTACAGCGGCGGGACCGCGCCTGATTTACACAGGCTTCCCTTTTAATCTCCTGTGAGTCTATCCAAAAATTGGATCCTGGCTCCTGGGAGAACAAATTGACTATTTATAAATTGCTGCCTGGCAATTGTTTATAAAACAAACAAAATATTTAAAAATTCTAAGTAAATATAGGATATTATATACTTTCTGTCAAAAGAAAGTTTTTTACTTGTTCAATCCTTCACTTTCGGGTATCTTCTTTTAATATCACAAGTGGTGTATTATATTATTTTGAAAAAAGTCGTTTTAAAAAAGGGGAGAGAAAAAAAGGATTAAAAAAGAAAAGA
>CAYRTF010000178.1:0-3561 GCA_964427165.1 uncultured Actinomycetota bacterium
CTTCCCATCTGGGCTCCCCCCCATTTTCCAGTGCTGGCAGTAAAATTAATGAATGTACCTGTCATCCTTTATGGCAATGACCGGCTTGATTCATCAAGCAAGGTGGCGCTGTTGGCAGCTGGTGGAGCATTGGATCAGGCCGGTTTTGCCCATAAAAGAGTTATTGGAGATATCTCTGAAAAGTCCGTTGTAGATGAGATCATAGACTTTTCTATCTCCAGCCAGGTTGTAGACCAGCTTAAAGGCATGACTTATGGCTGTTTTGGTGGAAGAGGTGCAAGTATATGCACTACCACAGCAGACCTAGCTCAGTGGCAATCCCTTTTTGGAATAGATATCGAGCATATTGACCAGATGGAGATAAAGAGGGTATCCGAAGAGGAAATAGAAGAAAAAGATGTAATGCGCCATAAAGAATGGATAAGTAAAAATATTGGCAAGATAGAATTTGACGGAGAACTATTAACTCCTGAAAAACTGGACCTGCAGATCAGAAGCTACCTGGCAACGAAAAGGATTATAGAAAATATGTCCCTTGATTTTATAGGAATTAAATGCCAGCCGGAGATGAGCGATCATTTTGTACTTCAGTGTTTAAACCAGATGCTTTTAAATGATCCTTATGATGCTGACGGCCCCAAAGAGCCAATTGTCTCAAGCTGTGAAGCTGACCATGATGGTGCTCTTACCATGCAGATACTTAAACTGCTTTCCGGGTTAAAGCCAACTCTTCTCCTGGATGTAAGGCATATGGAGAAAAATGAGTTTATTGGGGCAAACTGCGGTTCTATGGCTAGCTGGTATACAAATTATTCACAGGAACCTTCAGAAAATTTAAAAGATATACACCTTATACCACATGTATTCGGAAAGGCAGGAGGTGGTGCTACCCAAATGATAGCTGGTAATAAGGATGTGACACTGGCACGTTTATGCAGAAGGAACGGAAAATATTGGATGGCAATAATGAAAGGGACTATACAGGAAAAGCCCAGGGAGGAATTAAGAAAATCTACCTGGTCATTTCCCCACGCTTTTATCAAGACAGATTTTGACAGGGAAGAATTTCTAAATACCTACGGTTCGAATCATATCCACGTAGGTGTGGGCGACTTGATAAATAGGCTAATAGAATTCTGTGGATTGTTGAAAATAGAATATAGAATTTATTCCCATCAGTGATCTATCTATAATAGATTTTATGTTTAACAATTAATTTAATAATAGAATATGAGGGATTTATCCTATTTTCCACAAGTAAAAAATACAGTTTTCCTGCATTTTAATATCCGTCAGCCAGTGTAATTATCTTTGGATACATTAAATAAATCAAGAATTTGTTCCTGAAGCTTTGAAATCGGATCATAAAAACATTTGATCTCTTTACCGCCGTCAAATAGAACATGCCTTCTAAGATTTGAAAACAGATCTATTATCCTGGCCGTTGCCGGATACTTGCACCTTCTATTTTCAGGATACAGAGGCAGCGACCCGATACCTTCTTCGGCCATAGCCAGGCGGAGCTCCCGCTCTATCAGTGCATTTAGGGTAAGCACTATAAAATATACAAACATAAGAGCCTCAATACGGTGAGGGAGTTTTAAACCGAAGTTCCTGTAATAATTGTAGAAAAATGGCTTAATTACTGACCTTTGGCAGTCTCTACCGGTTTTTTCTGTCTACTTTTTCCTATCTCCCGTACCCAGTTCTAGAAGCTTAAATGCTTTCTCTTGAGTCTGGTTTGGCCTGGTAGTAAGAGTAAAAGGGGGAATCTCGGCAATTTCAGGAACCCGGGCATAATTTAACACTATCATTGCCAGTTCAGAGAGAAGAGTCTGAAAACTATGGACAGGGGTACCATCAGATAGTGTTTTAGTGGCTGCTTTAGCTAAGGCACTTTTTGAACGAAGGGCAGGCAGTACCGGGGATCCTTCCTTGTGGCTGCCAGGAAACTGGTCATCAAATAGAAGGCCGGCCCATGCTTTCCTTAAGTGCCACTCCACATAGTAGGCCAGCATACATAGAAAGATATGGGACCTCACCCTATCCTCTAACCGGTGATGGATAGGCCTTACCTTAAGATCCACTCCTTTTAGGGTACGAAAAGCCTTCTCTGCAGCCGATAGGCTCTTGTAGCTGGAAACAACTTTATCTGTCGGCCACTTTTCTTTTGCTACACTGGTACGTAGGATATAGAACCCATCCAGTGCGGCTTCCTTGACAATACTTTCCTGATTTTTGCTGTAGGAAAATTTTCCTGAATCTATGACAAAATTAAAATGCTTGGCCATCCTGTAGTTGTTGTCTACCCTACCAAGAGCCTGTCCAATTTTGGCCGGGTCCTTAAGCCTTCCTGAAGCAACACGCTTGGAGATCTCATCAAGCTTTTTTTCGGTAGCAGCCAGTAGCTCATTCCTGGTTTTTTTCCTGTCCTGGGCAAGATATGGGTTTTTGCAGACTATCAGCCTCTCTCCGGGGTAATCGGGCGAGGAGATCTCTGCCAGATCCCTCTTATCAAAGAGGGAAAGCTGTAAATCTCCCTTTTCCACCAGTTTTTTTACCGAAGATCCCCTAAGAGCACTTACCCAGTCTATACCCCCTGTCTCCTTTAGCCTGTTTATCCTCCCTTTAGTAAGCATTCCTCTGTCTCCGGCCAGTACAAAGTGTTCTATATTAAACTTTTTCTTTAGCTTATCTATCTGGTCATCTACTGTTTTAGTATCACTTGTATTTCCGGGATATACCTGGATAGAGACCGGGATGCCTTCGGAGTTTATCATAAGCCCGTATACGATCTGGCGCTTTCCCTTCTTTTTGTCGCGATTGTGCCCGAATGCTGCCAGCATGCAGTGGGAGCCCTCATAGTAGCTGGAGCTAACATCATAGCCTACAAGGCTGCCATCCCCCAGATGGCGACTGGCAAGTTTAGCTTCAATATCAGGCTGCCTTTTGCCGAGCCAGTCCATAGCAGCATAAAGTTCGTCTTCATCTGCATCACCGGTCCCCATAAGCTCTGGCAGGGTTGTAGCATGCCACCAGCGGGTGGTAGCAAGCTTTGTCTGGGGGTTTAGGACCCTGGCTATAATCATTGCCTCAATAATATCACGCTCCCGGCAGGGATAGGGATAGATAAGTTCTGCCAGCCCCAGGTTCCTGCAGCATTTTCTTACTGCTTTTACATGGCCATGTGATCTTGAGCGGGTTACTTCTATTCCTCCCTGGGCAGGGACAAAAATATCACCTTTAAGACTTTTTTTTATTATTTCTCTTGTATCATCGGGTAAAATGGTTAAATTAGCTATGGTTTGCTGTTTCACTTTATGACCCTGTCTATAACTTCTTCGAAGGAGATAAGTATGGTATGTCTTATCCTTGTATTTCCGCTTAATATCTGCTAAATAGAGGCCTTTGTGTTCTTTATCCATGAATAAATAATAGCAGATAATTAACAATATTACAAGTAATATATAAATATTTACTGTCTACATTTTTAGCTGAATATTGCCAAAACCCTCTGTGCCAATATAAGTGAGACACTTCCCTATAAATAGTTTAGAGTAG
>CAYRTF010000179.1:0-3560 GCA_964427165.1 uncultured Actinomycetota bacterium
ATGCATGAACCCATCTGGTAATATATCCTGCACGGATGAAGGCATTCCTTGCCTATCTGGGTAACTTCAAGAACTACACTGGCATTTACCTGGCTTGCTTTATTATTTCCTGCTTCATCTATAAGATCATCATCCGGTCCATCATTTCTAATTTCCAGCCTGTCACCGATTTTAAGTCCGGTCAGATCCATTCCGGATACAGTGAGGTTCTCTGCAAAATCTCCGGGACTGGCTTCCACCCCCTTATTATTTACTTCTATGATACTCTCCATTGACAGGAGACTTATCTGGCGGTGCCAGTCTCCGCTGTGTCCATCTCCTTCAATACCCAGTTTATTTATAATTACATCCTGGACAGGGTTCTTTTTACCGCCCTTGTCCTTGCTTGTATTTATCGATACTATTTTTCCTTCTTTTTTATTCCTTTTGATCTTAAACCTCCGTGTATTATTCTTTATTATAATCTGATTTTCCACCTGTTTTGCTCAATAGATATATTGGCCCTATTTGCATTCTCTTTGAAAGAGCCTTGCACATATCATAGATAGCGAGAAGACTTGTGCTGACTGCGGTCAGGGCTTCCATCTCTACCCCTGTGGAGTAATTTGTTTTAACTTTTGAATTGACCCTTACTTTATTCCCTTCTTCCAGAATTGTAAATCCTATATCAATACCTGTGAGGGCCAGCTGATGGCACAGGGGTATTATTTCCCATGTCTTTTTTGCAGCATTTATCCCCGCTATTTTTGCTACTGATAATACATCGCCTTTTTTTATTCCATTTTCCTTTATTTTGGCTATTATATTTTCATCAAGCTTGATAAAACCTTCCGCCTCAGCGGTCCTGACCGTTGGCGTTTTTTTAGATATATCCACCATCCTGGCTTTCCCATCGCTGTCAAGATGGGAAAACTTTGAAGTCTTATTCATATTGATCACCTGCCTTGGTCCATCTCATCTTTTGACTTATCCGCCTATCCTATTCATAAAACCTGGTATTTTACTTTTTCCCCCTGGCCTGCAAGAACTGCTGCTGTTCCTGTCCCTGGGTTTTTCTCCTATAAAACTAATAATAGCATCTTTAATATTTTTTTCAGGGAACCCGCCTCTCAACATCTCTTTAAGATCAAGTCCTTCATTAGAAAAAAGGCATAATCTTAATATTCCCATAGGAGTGACCCTTATCCTATTACAATAAAAACATGCGTCCATATCGTTTTTTATAAATCCTATATTTCCCCTGCTTCCATCTATCTTGTAATACTCTGCCGGCCCAAAGCCCCTCTTTTCATCAAGCTTTGAGCAGTGTCCTGCCTTTTTCATTATAGAAAGTATTTGCTCCATGCCGATCCCGGGCCGTTCCACATTCTCCATGGTAGAACCTGTGCTGCATTCTGCTGAATAGATGTCCATTACCGGCATCATCTCGATAAACCTTATATCAAGGGGTTTTTCCGTGGCCCACCTTACGAATCCTTCAATATCTTCTGTTTTTAAGGCACTGCTCAGAACCACATTTACCTTTACTCTTTTTATCCCTATACCAACAGCTTCATTGATCGAATCTATTACCTTTTTTATATCACCGCCCCGGGTTATCTGCCTGTATCTTTTCCCATCAAGGCTGTCCAGGCTGATATTTATACCACTTATTCCCGATCTGTATAATCTCTCCAGATATTTTTTGAGCAGGATGCCGTTTGTGGTAATGGAAATATCTTCAATATCCTTTAGTTCGGACAGCCCGGAGATGAGCTCCGATATATCATCTCGCAGCAGAGGTTCTCCACCGGTCAGCCTTAATCTCCTGATTCCCAGATCTCCAAAGATCTTTACGGTTTTAAGTATCTCTTCATAGGTCAGAAGCTCTTCCCTGCCGGCCAGCCTGATCCCTTCTCCCGGCATGCAGTATTTACACCTCAGATTGCACCTGTCTGTCACTGATAATCTAAGATAATCGATCTCACGTTTAAAGCTGTCTGCAAGTACCATGCTCTCCACTTTATCTTTACCGGAATATATCAATATTTATATTCACATCTCATTTTCATATGACACTTAAAGCATATGGATCGAACTTGCTTTTACCCCGGCAGCAATAGTCTTTCCAGTATCCAGTCCCAGTCTTTCAATAGAATTCTGGGTCACAAAAGATATTAGATCAAAACCGCAGTCGATCTCTATCTTTTTAAATATCCCGGTATTTCTGATGCTGGTTATCTTCCCCTGGAAAAGATTCATAGCTGAGGATTTCCGGGGCGGGATATCCATGCTGTAGAGGATCACATCTTCCGGTCGAATAGCCAATGTAACCTTCTTTTTTTTTGTTTCCTCACTGACTACATGTATTATCTGCCTGCCCCTACCCTCTTCTTTTCCGCCAGAGACTTCCACTTCAGCTACATTCTCACTGTACCTTATGACTAAACCTTCGATCAAAGTCTCGATCCCTACAAATTTTGCTATGAATTCATTGGCGGGCCTTCTAAAAACCTCTTCCTTTGAAGCAAACTGTTCGATCCTTCCCTCATTCATCACCGCCATATAATCGGCCAGCACCATCGCCTCATTGCGGTCATGCGTCACATAGATTATTGATTTTCCATATTTTTTCAGGACTTCAAAAAGGTCCGATCTCAGGCTTTCACGGGACTGCTGATCTATATTGGCAAGGGGTTCATCAAGAAGCAGCAGCTTTGGATCAAGGATAAGTGCTCTCGCAAGTGATACTCTCTGCTTTTCCCCTCCGGAAAGATCTTTTATGCTCCTTCCAAGAATACTGCCGATCTTTAGTTTTTCAATAAAATACTGAAGGCGTTCATTTGCTTCACTCAATGGTATTTTCCTGAAGTTTAATCCCATGATTATATTACTATAGACCGAAGTGTTAAAAAGCAGCGGTTCCTGGAATACAACTGCCATTTTTTTTCTAATAGCAGATTTATCCACTCTTTCGTCCAGAATATTTTCCCCTTCAAAAGAAATAATCCCCCTGTCCGGCTTTTCCAGGAGATTCAGTAACCTTATCAGTGTAGATTTTCCAGAACCATTTGGTCCAATAATAGTCAGTATCTTATTGCTTCTAAGATATAAGCCGTCAACCGACAGGCTGAACTTACTATTATATTTTTTCTCCAGACCTTTTATATCTATGATCCTGGGATCCATCTTGTTCCTTCTCTTTGCTGTATTAAAGTCAGGGCCAGATTGACCCCGAAAGTAAGGGTCAGGAGTATCACTACAAGGGCTATCGCAATATCGAATTTCCCCATCCTGACCATCTGTATAGTGGCAGTTGTAAGCACTCTTGTCTCTCCCTTTATATTTCCACCGACCATTATCACCGCACCCACTTCGGAGATAACACCGCCAAAACCTGCCATAACACCTGCCAGAGCAGGCAGTCTTGCCTCCTTTATAAGTATCCAGAAGACCTGCAGCCTTCCTGCTCCCAGGGAAAGAGCCTGCTGGCGGAGTTTAGGATTTATCTGCTGGACCGCAGCCAGAGTGATCCCTGCAATTATCGGGGAAGCGATAAGCACCTGTGCGATGACCATGGC
>CAYRTF010000180.1:0-3546 GCA_964427165.1 uncultured Actinomycetota bacterium
ATATAAGGGGAATACCCGGGGATGTCGCCTGGTATGCATATGCTTGCTCTCAATGCGGGTACTGTGTGGGTGAATGTGATCAATACTACAGCCGTGGCTGGGAAAGCCAGAGTCCAAGGGGAAAATGGTACTGGCTCAGAGAATATCTTGAAGGAAGAGAAAAATGGGATCAGTATATGGTAGATTCCTTCATTGCCTGCACTACATGTGAGCTATGTAATCTAAGGTGCTCAGCTAATCTGCCCATTGAGCCATCATGGATGAAGATGAGAGGAAAACTGATAGACACAGATAAGAGAATGACCTTTCCTCCCTTTGAGATGATGGCAGCCGCTTTAAGAAAAGAAGGAGATATCTGGGCAGGATACAGAAAGAACCGGATTGATTGGTTCCCGGAGGATTTAAAGGCCAAACATGGCCCTGGTAAAAAAGCTAAAGCTGTTTATTTTGCCGGATGTACCGCAAGCTATGTTGAACATGATATCGGAAAAGCAGGCGTAAGACTTCTGGATGAAGCAGGCGTAGATTTTACAATTATAGGAAAAAAGGAAAACTGCTGTGGTACCCCCATGCTTATGTCAGGAAAGTGGGATGTTTTTGCTGAGACAGTAAAAAAGAATATTAAAGCAATCAATGAAACTGGAGCCGATACTGTCATATCATCATGCCCGGCATGTGATATGATGTGGCGCCATGTATATCCCAAGTGGGCCAAAAAACTGGGTATCGAATATGATATAAAGGCAAAACATTATTCAGAAGTAGTTGCCGAAAAGATCAGGACAAAAGAGTTTGCCTTTCCAGAAAATGATATCAGACCTACTAAAGTAAGCTGGCATGATTCCTGCCATATGGGCAGGGTCTCAGGAGTATACGATGAGCCAAGAGAAATAATAAAGGCGATCCCTAATATTGATCTTATAGAAATGGATAATATCAGGGAGGAGGCGCATTGCTGTGGAAGTGTTCTTACGCTGATAGCAGATCCTCCTGTAGCAGCAGAGGTAGGAAAAATAAGGCTGGACGAAGCTATTGAGGTAGGTGCTGAAAAAATCCTTGCCCTGTGTCCTTGTTGTGAATTTCAATTCAGGGTGACAGCCGATAAAAAGAAGCTGCCAATAGAGACCGTAGATCTGGCAACTTTTGCATGCAAGGCTCTTGGGTATGATTTTCCTGATCCAAATCCCGAGGTCCAGAGACAGTGGGCGGTATTTGAAGCGATGATAGCGCTTATGACTCCTAAAGGATTTGCTGACCTGATGGGCACCATGTGGCCCGAACTAATTGATGCAATGCCATTAAAAATGGGCAAGATGATGAGAATGATGGGAAAAATACCTGGCATGCTAAAATTAATGAAACCTATGTTCCCGGTATTATTTCCGATCCTGCTTCCAAGGATGATGCCAAAAGTCATGGACACAATGCTTGAAAAAGTTTCAGAAATAGTGCCTATGCCTGATTATATGGAGGAACAGATGCCGCAGATGATGCCAAAAATAATGGATAATCTGATGCCCCATATGATAAAGGACATGGTGCCGCTTATATCCCAGCCCATGATCGATTATTTGAGTAATAAAAATAAATAAAAGGCGATGCTGATAACTTTGATGTTTCAATCCAAAAATTATCTTTTGGACCTTTAATCAGACAACTCATAGCCAGAGCTATGAGTTGTCTGAGGTTATCATTTTTTACATGACGGATTTATTTTTTGTGGGATAGAAAAACGACCTGGTATTTATTGAAGCTCCTCTATTTCTTTGTTGATCCTCTCAGCGTCCTCAAGTTTTCCCTGTTTATGCAATATAATCCTTAAATTATGTAAACCCTGTTTATTTTTCTTGTCTATCTCCAATAATTTCCTGCATAATTCTTCGGCTTCATCATATTTTTGCTGCCTAAAAAGACTTACGCTAAGACAAAACAGGGCATTTATATATTTATCATCAATTTTCAATGCTTTAAGTGAAGAATATTCTGCCTGCTCAAATTTGGATAATTTATATTGGCTTATCCCCATATAATACCAGGCTTCCTTAAGTTTTGTATTTTTTTTCAATGCATCTTCACATGCTTTTACAACTTCTTCAAACTTATTTTTTTTATAGAGGATCTCTATAAAGTAGATCCATGCTTCTTTTTGCTTCAACATAATCGGACGTCCCTGTGATATATAAACAATTATATTATAAGCATATATAGTGATACAAAGAATCAGATCTATTCTGGAAGGGAATAACCAGGTTTCTTGTATAACAATTCTTCTTTTTCCGTTATTTCAGTATCGTAAATCAATTCTTTCCACTTTTCTTTAGGGATCTACTCAATGGCAATAGAAATAGAACTGTCAGTCGCATTTACTGATGTCTTTAAAGCTTCTATGATTTTATTACACAGATCATTTTTCGTACGGTTGTTCTTCCAGGCCATAACTTTACTATTACATGAGGCATATTGCTCCATTTCTGATTTGATATGCATAATTTATAAACTGGCATTAGTATAACTTAAATAAAGGTTAAAATTCAATCAGGAAAATAAAAAAATACATATATCAAAGTTTCTCAGGTTTTCGGGATGATACCAGTAAATGCGTAAATAAAGTATAATTTTAATATTATGAAGGAAGCATATCTATATAAAAGACTAAATGGTGCGCGGGTGCGATGCGGACTGTGCAATCACCGGTGCATAATAGAAGATGGTGAAAAGGGGAAATGTTGTGTAAGAAAAAACAGCAATGGAAAATTATACAGTCTTGTATACAGAAAGCTTATTTCTGAAAATATTGATCCAATCGAAAAAAAACCATTATTTCATTTTCTTCCCGGCTCATATTCGCTGTCGGTTGCAACCGTCGGCTGTAATTTCAATTGTTTTTTTTGCCAGAATCACCAAATATCCCAGGCACCATGTGAGTCCGGAAAGATCGATGGGAGGGATATTGCGCCAGGGGAAATAGTTAAGCATGCTTTAAAATATAACTGCGGCAGCATATCTTATACATATACGGAACCTACCATATTTTTTGAATATGCTTATGATATAGCTAAGCTGGCAGACAGCCGCAACATAAAGAACATATTTGTAAGTAATGGTTTTATGACCAGGGAAAGTCTTGATATGATAGAACCATTTTTAGACGCAGCCAATATTGATCTAAAAAGTTTTTCAGATAAGACATACAGGGAGAAGATCGGGGGGAGGCTAAAGCCGGTTCTGGATAATATAGTGGCAATGAAAGAAAAAGGCATATGGGTCGAAGTTACAACCCTGATCATTCCCGGGATCAACAGTTCCAAACAGGAAATAAAGAGTATAGCAGAATTTTTGTCAGATACAGATAAAACGATCCCCTGGCACGTAAGCGCCTATTACCCGCAATATAAATCGGAACTGCCGGCAACAGATATTCATATTATTGAAAGTGCCATTGAAATTGGTAAAAATGCTGGACTAAAATATGTTTATGGCGGAAATATCGGAAATAACAGATATGAGGACACGATCTGCGCCGGATGCGGGGAGTCAATTCTAGAA
>CAYRTF010000181.1:0-3535 GCA_964427165.1 uncultured Actinomycetota bacterium
TGAGGGAGTGGCTATTATATATATTACTCACAGGATGGAGGAAATATTTAAAATAACTGATAGAGTTGTAGTCTTAAGGGATGGCAGGAAGGTAGGGGACAAAGTAACACTGGAGACAAATAAATCAGAGCTGGTCTCCATGATCGTAGGCAGAAAGCTATCGGACCTCTATCCTAAAAGAGATATCAAAAAAGGAAAAGTATTGCTGGAGATTAAAAACCTGAAATATTTAAAAAGAATAAAAGATGTTTCCTATTATGTAAAAGAGGGTGAAATCGTAGCATTTTTTGGACTTTTAGGTGCAGGTACCCATAATTTGTTTCCGGTACTTTTTGGGGACAAGAAAGCAACCTCAGGAGAAGTCTATATAAGCGGTAGAAAAGTGAATATAGATCATCCTTATATTGCTAAAAAAAACGGAATGGGGTATGTGCCGCTTGATAGAAAAGAAGAAGGCGTTGCAATGGTGATGAGCTTGGCTCAAAATATCACATCTGCAAATATTGAGGGACAGGGAGATGGATTTACCCTGAATAAAAAAATCGAAAACAAACGTGCGAAAAAGTGGTTTGATAAGCTTAATATAAAGGCCCCCGGACTTGAAACCCTGGTAGAGAATCTGTCTGGCGGCAATCAACAGAAAGTAGTTATTGCAAAATGGCTCGAGAAAGATTCTAGAATACTGCTCATGAATGAACCCACAAGAGGTATCGACGTAGGCTCCAAAGCAGAAATATATAAGATTGCAGAGGATCTCTGTGAGAAGGGAGTCGGGGTTTTAATGGTGTCAAGCGAACTTCCGGAGATAATGTCAATATCTGACAGGGTCTATGTGATGAGAGATGGAGCAATCGTCGGTCATTTTAAAACAAGTGAGACGACTCAGGAAGAACTTATGCATTTGGCATCAGTGTAAAATTTTTTAGAAAGGTATCAGTGATGCAGGATTTAAAAATTAAAAAGAAAAACTTTAAGCTCACAGACACAGTTATACTCCTTATGATCCTTATAGCATTAGTTGTCTTTTTCTCGATAACAAACAGACAATTTATTGCATATGCTAATATTTCCACCATGCTTAAAAATATGGTTTTAACAGGAGTTTTGGCTCTGGGTCTTACCCCTCTGATGATAGCGAGGGGGCTGGATATATCATTTGGCTCCGCAATATCCATGATATCAGTTATCATGGCGCTCCTTTATTCAAAAGTAGGGATGAATCTATGGGCGGTACTTATTATAGGAGTAGTGATTGCAGTGGTACTTGGATTGATCAATGGACTGCTGATCGAAACATTTGATCTTATGCCTATAATATTGACTCTGGGCATGATGGCAATACTTCAAGCCCTGGCATTGGTATTTGCAAATACTTATGCTGAGACTTACTCGATCCTTATGCTGACCGATGAGCTTTACCTTTTTGCCACAAGGACCATACTGGGGATCCCATATCCTTTGATCGTATTGATCGTGTTGATAGCAGTTTACTGGTTTATACTTGCCAGGACAAAAGTGGGAAGAACAATATATCTAATCGGGGCAAACCCGGCAGTTGCAAAACTATCAGGGATCAAGGTAAGGAAAGTAAAGATCCTCCTTTATGTATTTATGGGGCTTGCTACAGGGATAGCATCAATAATCATTGTGGCCCTGACTGGAGTCGGGATGTCTTATCATGGAGCAAAACTTCCCCTTCCCGTACTCTCCGCGGTACTGCTTGGAGGGATATCGCTTATGGGTGGTTCCGGGAGTGTGTGGGGAACTACGATAGGGGTACTGATCGTAACGGTTATATTTAACGGCCTGTCAGTGCTTAATGTCCCTTCATATTATATACAGCTCTTCCAGGGACTGGCATTGATCATTATTGTAGCGGCTTATGAGGTAAGAAATAAAAGAGCAGCCATACATTAAAAATAAGTAAATCAAAATAGATCGAGGTAAATATGGTAGGTGAAAAAAATAAAAATTTTCTTTCTGTTATAAATATTTTTAATAAAAATTCAATGACCCCCACTTTGATTGTTGTATATATAATAATGATAATCCTTTTTGCTTCAATAAACCCTTTATATGTAAGTCTTGCAAATATTAAAAGTATATTTGCAAACCTTACCATATCAGGGATCATGGCTGTAGGGCTGACCACGGTGATGCTTACCGGAAACTTTGATATATCAGTAGGATCGACTTTAGGAGTAGCAGCCATTATATGTGCCAAGCTATACAATATCGAGGGACTGGATATTCCAATGGCCGTAATAATCATTGCAGCCATTGCTGCTGGAGCAGCCATTGGAGCCATTAATGGATTTTTAGTAACAGTAGTGGGAATAAACTCAATAATCACCACTCTTGGAACACTTGCAGTGTTCAGGGGTTTTGCGTATCTATTTGCAGGTGAAACTGCAAGGATATATTATAAGCCGTTTATATCCCTGGGAAGAGGGTATTTGTTTGGAAATATTCCAAACACTATGATCTATTTTATTGTACTTTTAGTAGTCATGTATCTCGTCCTCCGCTTTACAAAGTTTGGCAGGGATATATACCAGGTCGGGGCAAACAAGGAAGCTGCAAGACTTGCGGGAGTCTCAATAAAGAAAACGACCTTTCTGACCTTTATAATCTGTGGGATAACTGCAGCTATAGGAGGGATACTCATGGCGAGCCAGCTTGCCTTCGCCCAGGGGGAGTTTGGGCTTGGCTTTGAGTTTAAGATTTTAACCATATGTGTGCTGGCCGGAATATCCCTGGCCGGCGGCAGGGGAACCCTGGTGGGAGTACTTGTAGCAACGCTGATCCTCGGTTCGATATCCAATGGACTTGCACTTACGAATGTACCCATAGACTGGCGTGATGCATTCCAGGGCATTATCTTAATCGCAGCAATACTTATAGACTCGATCAGGATCAGGAGAGAGCAGCTGCTCAGGGCATAGGGAGAAATTATTACATGAGGCTTACAATTGATTTAAAAACCGGCATTAAATTTTATGATATAAATTTCTGGATAGGAGAAAATCATCTTTCACAGAAATTTAGCGTTCCGGATACCAGGTTAGCTGAAATATTAGAAAGAAGAAAAGATAAGTTTAATATAACAGGGACCCTTATTACTCATTTTATTTCTTATTTCTATGATCCCAGAATTGGGAATGACATTGTGTCCGGGCTATTATCAGATAATGACATCATGAGTTTTGACCTGGACGGGATGATGGTAATGGAGCAGGATTATTTTCATGAACCTGAAAGTTTTGAAAAAGGGCTCTTGTCCCGCTATAAACAGGGTTTTAGGGTCTTAAGATTATTTCCCAGGTCCCACAAATATCCATTTGAGGTTTCAGGCTTTGGGAAATTCTATGAGATCTTAGATCATTATAGATTCCCGGTAATGATAAGTCTGGATGAAATAGATATAACAGGAAATAAAAATATTGAATGGGAAAAAATACTGGAGATCTCCGGCAGATACAAGGACATTCCTATCATTATTGACGGCGGTGTCTCAAAGGAGCTTATGTATAAT